>NZ_QBJC02000007.1:0-213353 GCF_003057695.2 Pseudocitrobacter sp. RIT415
AATCGAACCAAGGACACGGGGATTTTCAATCCCCTGCTCTACCGACTGAGCTATCCGGGCAACGAGGCGCATTAAACCTTATTCACCTCTCCGCGTCAACGGAATTTATAAAATTTGATGCGAATTGCGCAATATATCATCACCTTGCTGCATTTGCACGCGACTCAGGCGAAAAAGTGGGTCCACAAGATTGAAATCGGCATCGCCAGTATCAGGGCTGGCAGCATATTTACCACGGCAAACATTTTGATACCGCAAATCCGCAATCCGGTTGCCAGTAGCAGCATGCCGCCAACGGCGGTGAAGTCGGCCATCATCATTGGTGTGGTAAGCGGGAGCAAAAGCGACGCGCACATGGCCAATGCAATCTGAATTATCAGCATCGGCAGGGCTATCGCCGAAACGGCTATGCCTAGCGTGCAGGCGAAAATTGTCGCCGTAAAGAAATCGAGAAATGCCTTGGCGATGAGAATCGAGGCGTCGCCGGTCATCCCTTCGCGCATCGCGCCGAAAATCCCCGTCCCGCTGGCGCAGAACAGTACGATAATGGCGACATAGCTCTGAATAAACGTTTCATGGTTGTTATTGCTCTTACTTTTACGCGACAGCAGTTTCTTCAGCTTGCTCACACCGTCATTGATGCCTTTTTCGAGCAGACAGAACTCACCGATAAGCGTTCCCACTAATGTTGCCAGCACCATAACCGGCAGGTTTTCGCACTTCACCACTAACAAAATACCAATACCAAGCGAAGCCAGACCAAAAATTGAGGTCATGGAGCTGCGAATACGTTCCGGTAAACGCTGGCTGAGAAGTGCGCCGAGGATACCGCCTGTTAAGACAGCACCGGCATTAATAAATGGCCCGATAACCACGTTGACTCCTGTAAAATGATCCCTTCAGTAGGGCGCTATTATGACCTGGTTAATCGGTTCAGTGCGCGTTAAATCGACATTCGCGGTGATGGGGTTTTCATCTTGCCCCTGTGGGTGAAAGGTGCCATGATTGCGCGATTTTTCCCCAGCTATGCTATTGCTGTCGAAGCTGGAATTCCGTTGGGCCCCTGATGTTTCGCGGGGCAGGACTGACTGTCTTGTCCTGGTTTTTACTTTTCCGAAATGGGTTGTTGCGCCGATGAAATCACTGCATATCGCCGCCAGCGCGGAGCTGGTCTCTCAACTCTCCACCCACCGTCGCGTGGTGGCGTTGGACAGTACCGACTTCACCGACGTTGCGGCCGTCGTCATTACCGTGGCAGACAGCCGTAGCGGTATTCTGGCGCTCCTTAAGCGCACCGGGTTTAATCTGCCGGTCTTTTTGCTGGCGACGGAGGGGGTAAATGCCCCTGCGGGTGTTGATGCGGTGATCACTGGCAAAGCGCAGGAGTGGCTTGAACTTGAATCTGCTGCCTGTCGCTATGAAGAAAATCTGCTGCCGCCGTTCTTCGATACGCTGAGTCAGTATGTCGAAATGGGCCACAGCACGTTCGCCTGCCCGGGCCATCAGCACGGTGATTTTTTTAAAAAGCATCCGGCTGGCCGCCAGTTCTACGATTTCTTCGGTGAGAACGTCTTTCGCGCGGATATGTGCAACGCCGATGTCAAACTGGGCGATTTGCTGATCCACGAAGGCTCCGCGAAAGATGCGCAGAAATTTGCGGCAAAGGTATTCCACGCGGACAAAACCTACTTTGTGCTTAATGGCACGTCGGCGGCGAACAAAGTCGTCACTAATGCACTGCTCACGCGTGGCGACCTGGTGCTGTTTGACCGTAACAATCACAAGTCCAACCATCATGGCGCGCTGATTCAGGCCGGGGCGACCCCTGTCTATCTGGAAGCTGCACGTAACCCGTTCGGTTTTATCGGTGGGATTGATGAGCATTGCTTTAATGATCGTTATCTGCGTGAGCTCATCCGCGACGTTGCGCCGGAAAAAGCCGAGGACGCGCGCCCGTTCCGCCTGGCGGTGATCCAGCTCGGTACTTACGATGGCACTATCTATAATGCGCGTCAGGTGGTGGATAAAATCGGTCATCTCTGTGACTACATTCTGTTTGATTCTGCGTGGGTCGGCTACGAGCAGTTTATCGATATGATGGCCGACACCTCTCCACTGCTGCTGGAACTTAACGAGAACGATCCGGGGATTTTTGTCACCCAATCGGTACACAAGCAGCAGGCCGGATTCTCCCAAACCTCGCAGATCCACAAAAAAGATAACCATATTCGCGGTCAGGCGCGCTTCTGCCCGCACAAGCGGCTGAACAATGCCTTTATGCTTCACGCCTCTACCAGCCCGTTCTATCCGCTGTTTGCCGCACTGGATATCAACGCCAAAATTCATGAAGGTGAAAGCGGGCGTCGTTTGTGGGCAGAATGCGTTGAGCTGGGGATCGACGCGCGTAAAGCGATCATCGCTAACTGTAAAATGATCCAGCCGTTTGTCCCGCCAGAGGTGGAGGGTCGCCCATGGCAGAGTTATTCGACCCAAACGCTTGCCAGCGATCGCAAATTCTTCAGTTTCGCGCCAGGCGCGCGTTGGCATGGTTTTGAAGGTTACGCGCAGGATCAATACTTTGTTGATCCCTGCAAACTGCTGCTCACCACGCCGGGGATTGACGCCGCAACCGGCGAATATACAGCGTTCGGGATCCCGGCGACGATTCTGGCGCATTACCTGCGCGAGAACGGTGTTGTGCCGGAGAAGTGCGATCTCAACTCCATATTATTCCTTCTGACGCCTGCTGAGAGTCGCGACAAGCTGGCGCAACTGGTGGCAATGCTGGCCCAGTTCGAGCAGCACATCGAAGATGACACGCCGCTGGCAGACGTATTGCCGACGATATTCAACAAGTATCCGGTGCGTTACCGCGATTACACCCTTCGCGAACTGTGCCAGGAGATGCACAACCTTTATGTCAGCTTTGCCGTAAAAGATCTGCAAAAGGCGATGTTCCGCAAAGAGAGCCTGCCGAAGGTGGTGATGAACCCCCAGGATGCCAATCGCGAGTTCATTCGTGGCAACGTGGAGCTGGTTCGCATCAGTGAAGCCGAAGGGCGGATAGCTGCTGAAGGCGCGCTACCATATCCGCCAGGCGTGCTCTGTGTGGTGCCTGGTGAGGTATGGGGTGGTGCGGTTCAACGTTACTTCCTGGCGCTGGAAGAGGGTGTCAACCTGCTGCCGGGCTTCTCACCGGAGTTGCAGGGGGTTTACAGCGAAACCGATGCCGATGGGATCGAGCGGTTGTTTGGGTATATGTTGAAGTAATTTTTTGAGCCCCTCACCCACAGGAAGAGGGAGAAAACCAGAACTGATCTTTCAGTTCTGCACAGTCAGTCCCCTCTCCCTGTGGGAGAGGGTTAGGGTGAGGGCCCCTTCAGGCCGCACTCCTTTTATACATCCTGCGCGGATGCCCAATCTTGCCGTAGCGCATTTCAACGCTCAGAAAGCCGTTATCCACGCCGTGCTCCAGATAACGGCGTGCTGTAGTTTTACTCAACCCGGTTTCGCTCACCACCTCATCCACCGAGAAGCAGTACGCCGGTTGGTCATTAAACAGTTTTTGCACCCGCGCCAGCGTATTCTCTTCAATGCCTTTACTGCCGCCGTCCTGGCGATAATTTTTCGCCTGCAACTGGTAGAGCGAGTCAACGTTCTGCTGGTCAACAATCTTCCACACGCGCTGTTGCTCGTTAAACTGCACAAAGCGCTCCAGCGACTGGCTCAACCGCTTCCATGATACTGGCTTGAGAATATAGTCGAAGGCTCCGTTGCGAATGGCCTGGCTACAGGTGTCCATATCGCTGGCGGCGGTAATGAAAATCACCGAACAGTTAGCCCGCGCCACCAGGGGATTGTTAATAAGCGTGATGCCTTTGCCATCCGGCAAATAGTTATCCAGCAAAACCAGCTGCGGCTGCTTTTCCGCAAGCTGCGTCTGCGCCTCGGCGAGTGACCCGGCGATCCCCACCAGGCGCAATCGCGGGTGCTTGCTAATCAGTTCCGCATGGAGCTGGGCCAGTTCGTTTTCATCTTCAACGATCAGTACATCGATAAGTTCATGTTGCATAGTCAGTCTCTTCCTGCGCTGGCGTGGCGCGTCGTGCCTCTCCCCCTGCGGGGATGAAAAGAGAGAAAATGGCGCCGCGCGGCGTGTTATCCGCCACTTCTATCGCACCGCCTGCCTGAGTAACATAGCTTTCAATCAGGTACAGGCCAATGCCATGGTCGCCGTGAATTTTGGTGGTAATGCCACGTTCAAAAATGCGGTCACGCAGTTCAGGGGCGATGCCGACACCCTGATCCGCCACTTCGATAATCAGCTCATGTTCAGTGAGTTTTATCAGCACTTCAACGGGCGCGTGGGGAAGCGCAGAACGCTGGGTAGCTTCGATCGCGTTGTCCAGCAGGTTGCCGATAATAGAAATGAGCTCCGTTTCGCTAAGCGTAGTGAAAGGTTTATCCATCAGACAGGCAGGATCAAACGCCAGCTCGACGCCTTTCTCACGCGCGCGCGCAGCTTTACCCAGCAGCAGCCCACACAGGGTCGGTGATGCAAAACGTGAGGAGATAAAATCGAGCAGTTCCTGCGCGTGTTCAGACTGCGCCTGGATGTAGCTAACCGCTTCTTCATAGCGCCCCATATGCAGCAGGCCGGATAATGTCGTCATGCGGTTAAGCTGTTCGTGGCGCATGATGCGCAGATTATCGACATAGCGCTTCACCTGGCTAAGCTGCGCGCTCAGCGAATCGATATCGTTACGATCGCGGAAGGTGATCACCCAACCCTGAAGCTCGTTCTCAAGCATGATGCGTACCCGGCTGGCGATAACCATCGACTGATTAAAGTGGCAGATTTCGTCATGTGTATCGCGGGCGAGCATGGTTTCAGGGCTAAAGAAAGGCACAGGTGAGATAACCTCGCTGATGAGCTGCCCGCGCAGATGGCGCGTGGGTTGGCTCAGTGAAAGCAGTTTCCGCGCGGCCTGGTTAATCACCTCGATTCGGCAGTTTTTATCAATGGCGATGACGCCCTCGTAGATGGATTCCATCATCGCCTTTTGCTGACGCACCAGCAGGCCAATTTCGCGCGGCTCCAGCGAGAAAATCTGCTTCTTAATACTGCGGGTGAAGAACCATGAAAAAATAAACAGGGCGATCAGCAGCAAAACGGCGGCCAGCAGAATATTGACGACTTTGTTCACCGTAATCGCATCGAGATAGCTGGTGAGGTATCCCACCGAAACAATCCCCACCACCTGACCGGCGTCATTCAAAATAGGCGCTTTGCTACGCAGTGAAATCCCAAGCCCACCTTTGCGAATGGTGATGGTGCTTTTCCCTGCCAGCACTTCAGTGTTATCGCCGCCCACCAGTTCTTTCCCCACGCGGTCTTCAAATACCGAATGAAACAGATGCATTCCCTTATTATCGCCAATCACAATAAAACTGGCATCGCTGTGCGCGGCCAGTTTCTGCATATACGCTTTAATTGCTGCAATATCTTTATCGGCGACTTCCTGACGGAGGGACGGAATAAGCGCAATCTCCTCTGCTTGTATTCTGGCACGCCCACTCATTTCCTGATAAAGCTGTCTTTCCATATCGACATAATAATAGCCACCCAGTAATGCAAACAGCACCGAGAAAAAAGCAACCAGCGATATAAACAGTTTTATCTGGAATGACAACTTCATGACTATCACGCACGTTAGCAGTTGGAAGGCCTAATGTATCACCTTTTGTGCGGGTAGCTGCTGTTTTTACGGAAAGTTGTGAGCCTTTGCACATCACCTTCAATCTTTGCGAAAAATAATTCATGCAAGAAAGTAATTATTCGAGACTTTATAAAAGAAACCATAAAAACCACGCTAATAAATAAGCGGTGAGTCACATAAAATAAAAGAAACCTTAAAAACCATAGATGCCATTAAAACTCTGGTTTTAATATGCATTCCCTCACATAAAGTATGCCTTCGTAGCCCTAAGC
The DNA here is from genome assembly GCF_003057695.2 of Pseudocitrobacter sp. RIT415. NCBI lineage: Bacteria > Pseudomonadati > Pseudomonadota > Gammaproteobacteria > Enterobacterales > Enterobacteriaceae > Pseudocitrobacter > Pseudocitrobacter sp. RIT415. The sequence goes on from NZ_QBJC02000007.1 coordinate 5,993, forward strand.
TGAACGTGAAAAATAACCAAGGGGCTTATTATGAGCACAACTGATGATTCTTTCTCTGTACCTCACGACCCAATAGATATGCAGCGCCCGGCGCTGAAAGAGCGCTGGTGGCACATTATGGATACCTGGAAAGTGGGTATTATTCCGCTGCCGCTGTTCTTACTGGCCGGTGTACTGATTGCCATCGATTGTTTAGGCGGCAAGCTGCCGAGCGATATTGTGGTAATGGTCGCCACCCTGGCGTTCTTCGGTTTTGCCTGTGGTGAATTTGGTAAACGCCTGCCGATCGTCGGCAAACTGGGCGCGGCGGCGATTTGCGCCACCTTTATTCCATCCGCGATGGTTTATTACGGGCTGCTGCCGGATGTCGTGGTCGAGTCCACCACTAAATTCTACAAATCGACCAACATTCTTTATCTCTACATTTGCTGCATTATCGTTGGCAGCATCATGAGCATGAACCGCACGGTGCTGATTCAGGGCTTCCTGCGCATCTTCTTCCCGATGCTGTGTGGCGAAATCGTCGGCATGATTGTCGGGATGGGCGTCGGACTGGCGCTGGGGATGGAACCGTTCCAGATCTTCTTCTTTATCATTCTGCCGATTATGGCGGGCGGCGTCGGGGAAGGGGCGATTCCGCTCTCCATCGGTTATGCCACGCTGCTGCATATGGATCAGGGCGTGGCGCTGGGACGCGTGCTGCCGATGGTTATGCTTGGCGGCCTGACGGCGATTATTATCTCCGGTTGCCTCAACCAACTGGGAAAACGCTACCCGCATCTGACCGGCGAAGGCCAGTTGATGCCGAATCACGCTAACGCGGATACCGCCTCTTCCCAGCCTGTTGTGTCTGGCAAAACGGATGTCACGACCATTGCGTCTGGTGCACTGCTGGCGGTGCTGCTCTATATGATTGGTATGCTCGGCCACAAATTGATTGGCCTGCCAGCACCGGTCGGCATGTTGTTTGTCGCGGTACTGGTCAAGCTGTGCAACGGAGCGTCTCCGCGCCTGCTGGAAGGTTCGCAGGTGGTCTATAAATTCTTCCAGACGTCAGTCACTTACCCGATTCTCTTCGCCGTTGGTGTGGCCATTACCCCATGGCAGGAACTGGTGAATGCGTTCACCCTCAGCAACCTGCTGGTGATTGTCAGCACCGTCTCCGCACTGGTCGCCACGGGTTTCTTCGTCGGTAAAAAGATCGGTATGCACCCCATTGATGTCGCCATCGTCTCCTGCTGCCAGAGCGGCCAGGGCGGCACCGGCGATGTGGCGATCCTGACCGCAGGCAACCGCATGAGCCTGATGCCATTCGCCCAGATTGCTACCCGTATTGGCGGCGCGATTAACGTCTCCGTCTCGCTGCTGGTACTCGGCAACTTCCTTGTTTAATTGATGTACGCAGGAACAGAACAATGAAACTCGCAAGCTTTACTTATAAGGGTATTCGCAGCTACGGCATCGTCAATGCCGAAGGTGTGGTGGATTTAGGTCGCCGTCTTGGCGACCGCTACAGTGACCTTAAGGCGCTGTTACAGGGCGATGGTTTAATTCAGGCCCGCCTGTTTGCCAATGAACCGGCCGATCTGAACATGGAGGCCATCACCTTCTTACCGGTGATTGAACATCCGGAAAAGATCCTCTGTGTGGGCATGAATTACGCCGAAAAACGCAAAGAGTTTGACCAGCACAACCCGGCGCCCACGCTGTTTGTGCGCTTCCCCGATTCGCAAACCGGCCACAACTCGCCGGTACTGAAACCACGCAGCTCCAATGAGTTTGATTACGAAGGTGAACTGGCGGTCATCATTGGTAAAGGCGGCGAAAATATTACTCGTGATGAGGCTCTGAACCACGTGGCGGGTTACAGCTGCTATATGGATGGCTCCGCCCGCGACTGGCAGCACACCTGGTTTACCGCCGGGAAAAACTGGCGCCAGACCGGGGCTTTTGGCCCGTGGATGGCGACGGCGGACGAAATTCCTGATCCGCATCAACTGGCTATTCGCACCTGGCTCAATGGCCGCATGGTGCAGGAAGACAACACCAGCAGCATGATCCACAAAGTCGCCGAGTTGATTGAGTACATCAGCACCTTCACCCGTTTAAGCCCGGGCGACGTGATCATTACCGGCTCCCCTGGCGGTGTGGGTAAAAAGCGCAATCCGCCGCTGTTTATGCACGAAGGCGATCGCATTGAAGTCGAGATCGAACATATCGGTCACCTCAGCAATGTGATTATGGAAGCGCCAGCGCAGACGCTGACGGCAGCACACTAACCGGCAGGTGACAGGATGCAGTCGCAACCCGCAATCGACTTCAGGGTGACGGAAGTCGCTAAACACCCGGCACGTCTGATGCAGATCCGCCAGCTTCTGGCGGACAGCGGCCTGGGCATGGATGCCGACATCACGTTGTTTGTTGAAGCCTGGTCCGATTCGCAGCTGGTGGGATGCGCGGGCCTTGCCGCTAACGTTATCAAATGTGTGGCAGTGGATAAGCAACTCCGTGGCGAAAACCTCAGCGCGAAACTGCTGGCGGAAGTGGAAAACCTGGCCGTGGATCGCGGTCACTTTCATCTCTTTCTGTGTACCCGCCCCTGCAATGCAGAGCGCTTTCAGCGCAGCGGCTTCTGGCCGATTGCGCAAAGCGGCAGTAATGCCGTACTGATGGAAAACACGCCGCAGGGGATCGCTCGTTACTGTCGCTCGCTGCACCGTTATCGCCACGAAGGCTCGCGCAAGGGCGCTATCGTCATGAACGCTAACCCGTTCACACTCGGGCATCGTCATCTGGTTGAACTGGCGGCATCGCGCTGCGACTGGCTACATCTCTTTGTGGTGCGAGAAGACGCGTCATTTTTCCCGTTTAGCGCTCGGCTGGCGATGGTGCGCGCAGGCGTGGCCCATCTGCCGAATGTCACGGTGCATGAAGGTTCGCAGTACATCATTTCCCGTGCCACTTTCCCGGCCTACTTTTTGAAAGAGACCGGCAAGGTGCAGCGCGCCTGGAGCGAAATTGATGCGCTGATTTTCCGCGACCACATCGCCCCGGCATTAGGCATTACCCACCGTTTTATCGGCTCTGAACCGTTTTGCGACGTCACGCGGCAGTACAACGAAACGCTGCATCAGTTGCTGGCGGGCCGTATTGAGGTGGTGGAAGTGCCGCGTATCCGGGCAACCGGCAGCGCGATTTCCGCATCCGAAGTGCGCAGATTATTAAAAACAGAACAGTTTTCCCGAATTCGGGAGATCGTACCAGAAACCACTTTCGCCCACCTGGAAGCGCATTATGGCGCGGTGGAAGTGGCGTAAACATTCAGGGAATACATCATGAAAATAGTAAGGGAGGCGCTGGCCGGTACGCAGGAGTCCAGCGACCTGATGGTGAAAATCGCCCCCGCCGACGGCGAGCTGGAGATTATCATCCACAGTGAAGTGATTAAACAGTTTGGCGAGCAGATCCGCCGGGTAGTGGAAGAGACGTTGCAGCGCATGGGCGTGGTGCAGGGGCTCATTATCATCGAAGACAAAGGCGCGCTGGATTGTGTCATTCGCGCCCGTTTACAGAGTGCGCTGCTGCGTGCCGCCGATGAAAAAGCAATCGCCTGGGAGGTTCTCTCATGAACACACTTCGCCGCAGTATGCTGTTTTTACCCGGCGCGAACGCCGCCATGCTCTCTACCGCATTCATCTACCGCCCCGACTCCATCATGTTCGACCTTGAAGACGCCGTGGCGCTGCGTGAGAAAGACACCGCGCGTCTGCTGGTGTTCCATGCTCTGCAACACCCCATGTATCAGGATATCGAAACCGTGGTGCGTATTAACCCGCTGAACACACCGTTTGGTCTGGCGGATCTCGAAGCGGTGGTGCGTGCGGGCGTTGACGTGATTCGCCTGCCAAAAACCGATACCCCGGAAGATATCTTTGAACTCGAAGGCCACCTTGAGCGCATTGAGCGTGAATGCGGGCGTGAAGTGGGCTCCACGGGCGTGATGGCAGCGATTGAATCTGCCGTAGGCGTGATTAATGCCGTGGCGATTGCCCGCAGTTCCCCGCGTCTGATTGGTATCGCCCTGGCGGCGTTTGACTACGTGATGGATATGCAAACCGAGCGCAGCGACGGCACCGAGTTGTTCTACGCGCGTTGCGCTGTCCTGCATGCGGCCCGCGCCGCAGGGATTGATGCGTTCGACGTGGTGTGGTCAGACGTCAATGATGAAGCGGGTTTCCTGCGCGAAGTCGAGTTGATCCGCAAAATGGGCTTCAACGGCAAATCGCTGATTAACCCACGCCAGATTGACCTGCTGCATAACGCCTATGCGCCAACGCAGCAGGAAGTAGACCACGCGCAACGCGTCATTGAAGCGGCAGAAGAGGGCGAGCGTAACGGCCTGGGCGTCGTGTCGCTCAACGGAAAAATGGTTGATGCGCCGATTATTAATCACGCGCAGCGCGTGCTGGAACGCGCCGCCGCATCCGGTGTGCGTCGTTAAGGACAGAACAATGAATCAGACAGAACTTCTTCATGTGAATTTCCCGCATCTGCGGGCGTTAAAACCTTTTGATAACGCACACAGCGCCACACCGTGGCTGGATAATCTGGAATCGAAACACCAACGTAAACTCTGCGACTCGCTGGAACAGGCGATCGAACGTAGTGGCCTGCGTGATGGCATGACCATCTCCTTCCACCATGCGTTTCGCGAAGGTGACCGGGTGATTAACACCGTGGTCGCCCTGCTGGCGAAAATGGGGTTTAAAAATCTGACGCTGGCCTCCAGTTCGCTGATGACCTGTAACGACGCGTTGATTGAGCACATCGAAAGCGGCGTGATTACGCGGATTTATACCTCCGGCATGCGGGGCAAACTGGCAGATGCGATTTCCCACGGTTTGATGGATGAGCCGGTACAAATTCACTCTCACGGGGGCCGCGTAAAACTGTTGCAGGACGGTGAGCTGAACATCGACGTGGCGTTTCTCGGCGTGCCGTGCAGCGATGAATTCGGCAACGCCAACGGCACGCAGGGAAAATCGAGCTGCGGTTCGTTGGGCTATGCGATGGTTGACGCGCAGTTTGCCCGTAAAGTGGTGCTGCTGACCGAAGAACTGGTGCCGTTCCCCAATATGCCGGCGAGCCTGGTGCAGGATCAGGTGGACTTCATCGTGAAGGTGGAAAGCGTCGGTGACCCGGCGAAAATCAGCGTCGGGGCAGCGCGTGTGACCAGCAATCCGCGCGAACTGATGATTGCGCGTTATGCGGCGGATGTGATTGAGCACTCCGGCTACTTTCGTGATGGCTTCTCGATGCAAACCGGTTCCGGCGCGGCGGCGACCGCCTGCACGCGCTTTATGGAAGAGAAAATGGAGCGCAGCGGCGTTAAAGCCAGTTTCGCGCTTGGCGGTATTACCGGCAGTCTGGTCGATCTTCATGAGAAAGGGCTGATTGGCAAACTGCTTGATACCCAGTGCTTCGACGGTCAGGCCGTAGCGTCACTGGCGCGAAATCCGAATCACGTCGAAATCTCCACCAATGTTTACGCCAACCCGGGCAGTAAAGCCGCCTGCTGCGATCAACTGGATGTGGTGATTCTGAGCGCGCTGGAGATTGACGTTGATTTTAACGTCAACGTGATCACCGGCTCAGATGGCGTAATGCGCGGGGCATCCGGCGGGCACTGTGACGTAGCGGCGGCGGCCAACCTCACTATCGTCGTTGCGCCGCTTTTGCGTAGCCGCATCCCAACCGTGGTGAAACGCGTGACGACTCGCTTAACACCCGGCGAAAGTATCGATGTGCTGGTCACCGACCACGGCATCGCGGTGAATCCGGCTCGCCCGGAAATTCGCCAGCGTCTGGTGGCGGCGGGGCTAAAAGTGGTGGATATCGATGACCTTTATCAACGCGCGATTTCCCTGACCGGCAACCCGAAGCCGATTGAATTTACCGACAAAATCGTCGGCGTGATCCGCTATCGCGACGGCAGCGTGATTGACGTCGTCCGCCAGGTGAAGGAGTACGCATAATGGAAACGATGGCGCCCGCGCGTGAGGGCGTCAGTCTCGATGCGCTGTTGGCGGCAAAAGAACGCCGCGCCGCGCGTCAGGCTGACTGGCTGCAACACTATCAACAATCGCTGATTTCGCTGACGCTGGTGACGCCCGGCGCGGTAAAAGACAGCATTCGCTACCGCAACACCATGGGCGTGGCGCTGCAGGCCTGCGACCAGATGCTGTGGGGCAATGGCTGGAAAGTGCTCGACCGCCAGGTGCTGTGGCTGCCCACGGGCCCGGAAGCGCTATGGTGCGTTGCACATCAGGCCCCGGAAATTAAAGCGCACTGTGCGGCGCTGGAACACACCCATCCGCTGGGACGTCTGTGGGATTTAGATGTGATCTGCCCGCAAAATGGCCACGTTGGGCGCTTATCGCTCGGTTCCTCTATGCGCCGTTGCCTGATTTGCGATGAAGCAGCACACGCCTGCGCCCGCTCGCGCGCCCATCCGGTGGAAGAGGTTGTCGCTCGCGTGGAGGGCCTGATTGATGGCTGGTTTGCTCGCGATTAACCCCCGCGCCATTAACGTGGCGTCGCTGGCAGAAGAAGCGCTGTGGCAGGAGCTTGAACTAACGCCAAAGCCGGGCCTGGTAGATAAAAACAATACCGGTTCGCACCGCGACATGAACCACGCGTTGTTTGTGCGCAGTATTCAGGCCATCTCGCCGTGGTTTGCTCGCTTTGAAGCTGCGGGGCGTGAGTTTGCGCCGCGTACCGATCGTGAGCAGCTCGCCTTACTGCGCCCCATCGGCATCGCCTGCGAACAGGCCATGCTGCGCGTAACTCACGGGGTGAACACACATAAAGGCGGTATTTTTGCGTTAGGGCTGCTGTGCTTTGCCGCCGGACGGCTGGCGGAAAAAGGGATGCAGATGAATGCATTATCGCTTTCTACGCAGGTAAGCGAAATATGCCAGGGAATGGTTCAACGGGAATTAGCCAGCCGCCAGAGTAGAGCGACAGCAGGTGAAAAACAGTTCCATCAGTTCGGCCTGACCGGCGCACGCGGCGAGGCCGAAAGCGGGTTTGCGACGGTGATGCGTCATGTGTTGCCTCACTGGAATCCACGATCAATGCACGAAATGCTGCTGCGTTTGATGGCGGTGAATCCCGACAGTAATCTGGTTTCCCGAGGCGGTATGGCTGGCATGCGCTACGTACAAAACCATGCGCAACAGCTGTTAGCGCGAGGCTGGCAGCACGATGACCTGATCGATATGGATAACCAATTGATTGCGCGAAATTTAAGCCCGGGCGGGAGCGCAGATTTGTTATCGGTGGCGTGGGTGCTGGGCGAGTGTACACATTAGCCCCTTCCGCTAACAGGAAGGGGCTAATGTCGGCTGATGCTACCTGCGTCGATAACTCTTCTGCGCCGTGTTCACCTTGTAAAGATAACGACGAGATTCCGCCGATGGGTGACGGGTGGTCAGGGTGGTATACACATCGCCCGGTGCCATGCTGTTAATGATTTGCGCGGCCTGAACTTTATCGTTCGAGAAGACGCGCAGCACGCTACCCGCACCGCCGTTGTAGGCGGTAATTACCGCATAACGCCGCGATGTTGGGTTATCGATACCGGCGAGATACACATTACCCAGCATCGCCAGATACGCCGTACCCGTATCAATGTTGCTGGCAGGATCAAACAGGAAACTGCGGCTCGGCGTGCCTGATTTTCCCTGTGAACGGAAAACATCTTTCCCGGCGCTGTGCTGCACAACCTGCATCAAACCCAACGCATCGGAACGGCTGACGGCGTACGGGTTGAAAGAGGATTCGGTCTGCATAATCGCCAGGATAAGCGACTCATCGACGCCATATTTACGCGACGCCTGGCGCACCATATTGATGTACTTATGTGCACGCTTGTCGAGGTGGTTCGGCACCAGATTGATAGTAATGCTGTAGATCATCCGAATGCCGTTGCTGCGGCTTTTCATCCGCGTTTGCAGCAGATAATCGGCAAAGCGCGCTGCACGCCACTCCCAACGAATCGCCTCACCGGTGTTATCCACGACCTGTCCATAAAGGAACGGTTCTTTGGAGATCTGGATATCGTTGGCGTCGGAGTAGAGGTCGATTGAACCGGGATCGTCGCCCATCAGTAGCGTCTGGATAATCGCCTGGCGCAGGTGAGCCGCCGGTTCGGTGCCGGAGATGGTCTCGACGGTAATGGTACCTTCGTCGAAGTTGATGTGGCTACGGGTCTGGTAGCCGTCGGTGTATTTAACGTAGTCCTTTGGGCCTGCGATAAGAACTTCGTTAAATCCCCAAATGTTTTCAATGTTATGGGCAAACTGCCCCATCAGAATATCAAAACCGTTGGTGTCCTTAACCCAGGCTTCATTATAGGTATCACCTTTTTTTGAGCCTGAGCAGGAGATAAGCAACGGCGCAATCAGAGCCAGTGCAAATAATTTTTTCATCATTCCGGGAGCGCGTGTTGTGTTGGGCTAAAGGGCCTGAGGCCCTTACTGTTTTTCTGGCGGAGTGTAGCCTTCGATGTGCACATCTTTACCTTCAAACAGGAAATTGACCATTTCCTCTTCCAGAAGTTTGCGATGCTCCGGGTTCATCATGTTCAGTTTTTTCTCGTTGATGAGCATGGTTTGCTTGTGCTGCCACTGCTTCCACGCCTCTTTCGAGATCTCGTTATAAATACGCTTGCCCAGCTCGCCTGGGTAGAGCTGAAAATCCTGACCTTCAGCGTCGCGCTGCAGGAAAGTACAAAAAATCGTTCTGCTCATGATAAATCCTCTTTGTTCGCGGACGCTTACACGAATGCGCCCGCGCGTAACTGCTGCAACAACCGCTCCACGGGAGCCGCCAGTCCAACGGACGGTGGCTGGGCTAAGTTATACCAGAGAGCGCTGCCTTCATCCATGCAAGAGGTGAATGAGGACACGGGAAGCCACATTGGCACAATATCCAGATGGAAATGGCTGAATGTGTGGCGAAATGCGGTTAGCTGCGTGAGATGCTCTGTGTTTATCTGACGCGCTGCCAGCCACTCGCGAAGCGCAGCTTCATCTTCAAACTGTGGAAAACAGTACAGCCCGCCCCACAATCCGCTCGGCGGACGCTGCGCCAGCATAACCTCGTCACCCTGTTGCATCATCAGAAAATAACCGGTGCGTTCAGGTAAAGTCTGCTTCGGTTTTTTACCAGGATATTGCGCCCAGCTATGGTTCGCGTACGCCACACACCCGGTGTTGAGCGGGCAAAGCTCGCACTTCGGTTTCGAGCGCGTACAGACCATCGCGCCTAAATCCATCATCGCCTGGTTAAAGCGCGCCACGCCATTCGCGGGCGTCACTTGCTCGCTGAGCTCCCACAGTTTTTTCTCAACCTCTTTCTTGCCGGGCCAGCCGCTTACAGCATAGCAGCGCGCCAGCACGCGTTTGACGTTTCCATCAAGAATAGGAAAATGCTGCCCTAACGACAGAGAGAGAATCGCCCCTGCGGTTGACCGTCCGACGCCAGGCAGCGCGGCAACCTCTTCAAAGTTTTCCGGGAAGCGCCCGTGGTGCAACGTTGCCACCTGCTGCGCGGCTTTATGCAGATTACGCGCGCGGGCGTAATAGCCGAGGCCAGTCCACAGATGCAGCACTTCATCCAGTGGCGCATTAGCCAGGTCGGTAATCGTGGGAAAACGCGCCATAAAGCGCTCAAAGTAGGGAATGACGGTGGCGACCTGAGTCTGTTGCAACATCACCTCAGAGAGCCATACTTTGTAGGGCGTCTTGTTAAGTTGCCAGGGCAGGGTTTTACGCCCGTATTTGTCGTACCACTCCAGCACCTGGGCCGAAAATTGAGACGCTTGTAGGGTCAAAGCAGGGTTTCCGATATCGCACTATTTGGGTGGCAGATTGCAGCACAGCGGCACTATGGTGTAAACAGGAACTTTCCGGTGCTTGCATCCGACAACTATCTTTGGATAATGCCCGTTTCCCGAACACTCTCACAAGCAGACAATACTTTTATGAAGAACGACGTCATTTCACCGGAATTTGATGAAAACGGCCGCCCGCTGCGCCGAATTCGCAGCTTTGTGCGTCGCCAGGGGCGACTGACCAAAGGGCAGGAACACGCATTAGAAAACTACTGGCCGGTGATGGGCGTTGAATTCAGCGAAGAACCTGTCGATTTTGCCGCGCTGTTTGGTCGTGAAGCGCCGACTACCCTGGAAATCGGATTTGGCATGGGGGCATCGTTGGTGGCGATGGCGAAAGCGAATCCGCATCAAAACTTCCTCGGCATTGAAGTTCACTCGCCGGGCGTCGGCGCCTGCCTGGCGACCGCGCATGAAGAGGGCATAGAAAACCTGCGTGTGATGTGCCACGACGCGGTGGAAGTGCTGCACAAAATGATCCCTGACAATTCTTTAACCATGGTACAGCTCTTTTTCCCTGACCCGTGGCATAAAGCGCGTCATAATAAACGCCGTATCGTTCAGGTACCGTTTGCTGAACTGGTGAAGAGCAAGCTCAAACTGGGCGGTGTTTTCCATATGGCGACCGACTGGGAAGCCTACGCGGAACATATGCTGGAAGTGATGTCTTCCATTGAAGGGTATAAAAACCGTTCAGAGACAAACGACTATGTACCGCGCCCGGAATCACGTCCGGTAACCAAATTTGAACAACGTGGCCATCGTCTTGGTCACGGCGTATGGGACTTAATGTTCGAGAGGGTGAAATAATGGCAAAGAATCGTAGCCGTCGTTTGCGCAAAAAAATGCACATCGATGAGTTTCAGGAAATTGGCTTCTCTGTAGCCTGGCGTTTCCCGGAAGGCACCAGCGAAGAGCAGATCGACCAGACGGTTGATAAGTTCATTGAAGAAGTGATTGAGCCGAACAAGCTGGCGTTTGACGGCAGCGGCTATCTGGCCTGGGAAGGTCTGATTTGCACCCAGGAAATCGGCAAATGCACCGAGGACCATCAGGCTCAGGTGCGTAAATGGCTGGAAGACCACAAATTCGAAGAAGTGCGCACCAGCGAACTTTTCGACGTTTGGTGGGACTAAATTAGCATCGGGGCCAGCACACGCTGGCCCGTTTTCTATCGAGGGATTTGTATGATGCGTCAAACGCTGCTGGCGGCGGCACTTTCGTTAACGGCATTATCCGCTCACGCGGATTACCAGTGCAGCGTCACCCCGCGTGATGATGTGATCCTGAGCCCGCAAACGGTGCAGGTCAAAGGCGAGAATGGCAATCTGGTCATCACCCCCGACGGCGGTGTGACCTTTAACGGTAAACAATACGCCCTGAACGCGGCACAGCGCGAACAGGCAAAAGATTATCAAACCGAACTGCGCAGCGCACTGCCGTGGATCGACGAAGGCGCGAGAACACGCGTTGAAAAAGGCCGCGTTGCACTGGACAAAATCATCGCCAAAGAAGTGGGCGAGAGCAGTAACATGCGCAGCCGTCTGACCAAGCTGGATGCTCAGCTCAAAGCGCAGATGAACCGTATTATCGAGCATCGCACCGATGGTCTGACGTTCCACTATAAAGCGATTGATGAAGTGCGTGCTGATGGCCAGAACCTGGTGAACCAGGCGATGGGCGGCATTCTGCAGGACAGCATCAACGAAATGGGCGCGAAAGCGGTGCTTAAAGGCGGCGGTAACCCGTTGCAGGGTGTGCTGGGTAGCCTGGGTGGTCTGCAAACCTCTATTCAGAACGAATGGAAAAACCAGGAAGCCGATTTTAAAGCGTTCGGCAAAGATGTCTGCGGGCGCGTGATTGCGCTTGAGGACAGCCGTAAGGCGCTGGTGGGGACGCTGAAGTAGAGCGCGCTGACCCCTCACCCTAACCCTCTCCCACAGGGAGAGGGGACCGATAGTGCAAATACGTCGTGTTGTCACCGACCTTCTCCCTCTCCCTGTGGGAGCGTTCCGGGATGAGGGGAAGCAACAGCACACTTGTTTGAGCTCAGCGCCGACCTTCTCCCTCTCCCTGTGGGAGAGGGGCGGGGTGAGGGGAAGCAACAGCACACTTGTTTGAGCTCAGCGCCGACCTTCTCCCTCTCCCTGTGGGAGAGGGCCGGGGTGAGGGGAAGCAACAGCACAATTGTTTGAGTTCAGCACCGACCTTCTCCCTCTCCCTGTGGGAGAGGGCGGGGTGAGGGGAAGCAACAGCACAATTGTTTGAGCTCAGCACCGATTTTCTCCCTCTCCCTGTGGGAGAGGGCCGGGGTGAGGGGCGCGGGTTTGCAGATGTCTTAAAATGGTCAGCAAAACGCCCTCTTCATTATTTCTGAAGTCATTGTTCCAGAAACGTAAAACTAACCACCCCTGCCGTTCTAAGAAACCAGTGCGCGTCTCGTCATATCTCACACATTCAGCATGCTGCCCTCCGTCCAGTTCGATAATCAGTGCCGCTTTGTAGCAGGCAAAATCAACAATGTAATTCCCAATTGGCATTTGCCGACGAAACTTAAAACCATGAAACCGTCGCCCCCTCAACAAATACCACAGCCGCAGCTCTTCTCTCGTTTGCTGGCCACGTAACGTTTTTGCATATTCCCGTCGTTTCTCCATGCCCTCATCTTGCCACCGCGCTCAACCACCGTCAGATCTCATCATCAAAACTGGAACCGGTCTTCCAGAGTACTTTCGGATTCTGTTTATCCTTCCTCCGTGGGGGAGTTTCGTATGATGATGTCCTTACTCACTAAAAGGATTTAGCCAATGAAACGAGCCTGGAAAACGGCGGCGTTGCTGCTGTGGTGTTTTTCACTTCACGCGCTGGCGGTCGATAACACGCCGACAGATGACGTTATCAAACAACAGTTCGCCAAAGAGTCCGGGGGGATAGTGCGCCTGGATACATTCACCCTGCGCCAGCTTGATGCGCTGGGAAATCAGGCGACGTATCAGGTAGAGGGCGAAATGTCCTCCACTGACGATCTGTACTCTATTGTTGGGGGTGCGGGTGATTATCTCTTTTACGAAAGGATGTGGACAAAAGGGCAGCCCGTTAAATTTTCAGCCATGATGCAGGCCGTGGGAACGAAAGACTCCGGCTGGAAAACGACCTTCTTTTCTATGCAAACCGCTGCGAAAAATGTCGGCAGGCCATTTGAAGCGGGAGAAGATCGCAGCAAAATGCTGGTGGTTAACGACGCTCACTTCATGACCGAGCTTGGCAAGGTGGAAGCCGACTTTGCACGGAGGAAAGCGACGGCAGATAAAGACCTTGCTCAGCAAAAGGTGCTGAAGCAGAAAATTGCTGCTCTCGATGAGAAAATCAGCCTCTCGTGGGGAAAAGATGCCAACGGTAAACCGCGCGATCGCAGCGCGGTACAGCAAGAAAAACTGGAAAAAATGTACGCCGTGGATCGTGAAAACGATCCGCTAAAATTCGAAAATCACTACCTCGAAACTGTCTACGAGCCCGCGCTCGCGGCATGCCAGCAAAAACTCTCCTGTGATGCAACGCCGCTGTACGACGCTCGCGACAAAGCTTTTGCCGAGCATCGCAACGCGTACTATACAAAACATACGCAAATGGCCGGCAAAATTCGTGAGGAAATGGCCGCGCTGGATAATAACGTCGCGCCGTTGCGTAAAGAGCAGGGGGAGCTGCGCAAGCAACTGGTTGCGCTGGAGGTCAGTACCCGCGAATTCACTCGTGATTATAAGTGGTGGCGAGAAGCGCTTGAGAAAATGAAAAAAGAGGGCGTTATCCAGTAAACAAAATATAGGGGGCAAAATAGCGCCCCTCCATCAACGGCACGCACCAGTGCCGTTTTGATAGCAATGTCTAAAATACACAATCTTATTAAGATATTTATCTGGTTAATGGAATGGGGTCACATTATTCATCTTCTGCATTGGGATAATGCGACAAATTCACGTAACTGGAGAAATAACATGGAGTTTTTCAGGAAAACGGCACTGGCTGCACTGGTTATGGGGTGCAGCAGTACTGCGTTAGCGCTACCCAATGTGACGATACTGGCGACCGGAGGAACCATTGCGGGTGGCGGTGATTCAGCGACAAAATCCAATTACACCGCAGGTAAAGTGGGCGTGGAGAACCTCGTGAATGCGGTACCTCAATTAAAAGATATTGCCGTCGTTAAAGGGGAGCAGGTGGTTAATATCGGCTCTCAGGATATGAATGATGACGTCTGGCTGACGCTGGCGAAAAAGATTAATCATGATTGTGCGGCTACCGATGGATTCGTGATCACGCATGGCACGGATACGATGGAAGAGACAGCTTATTTTCTCGATCTCACCGTCAAATGCGATAAGCCTGTCGTACTGGTCGGCGCGATGCGCCCATCAACCTCGATGAGTGCGGACGGCCCGTTTAACCTCTACAACGCGGTGGTAACGGCGGTTGACCCGCAATCTGCAAAACGCGGCGTGCTGGTCGTAATGAACGATACAGTTATGGACGGGCGCGATGTAACCAAAACAAATACCACCGATGTCGCGACGTTCCGCTCAGTGAATTTCGGGCCGTTGGGGTATATCCATAATGGAAAAGTTGATTATCAACGCACGCCGGCACGTAAGCATACTGCCGCCACGCCTTTTGATGTTTCTAACCTGAGTGAATTGCCGAAAGTGGGTATTGTTTATAACTACGCCAATGCTTCCGATCTTCCGGCAAAAGCGTTGATTGAGGCGGGATATCAGGGCATCGTGAGCGCGGGTGTGGGTAACGGCAATCTTTATAAAACGATCTTCGATACGCTGGCAACCGCGGCACATCAGGGCGTTGCTGTGGTTCGATCATCCCGCGTTCCGACAGGCGCGACAACGGAAGATGCGGAAATTGATGACGCGAAATATGGCTTTGTCGCTTCGGGAACGCTGAATCCGCAAAAATCGCGTGTCCTGCTGCAGCTTGCGTTAACGCAAACCAAAGATCCAAAACAAATTCAGCAGATGTTTAATCAATATTAACGGAAATGACCGGATGGCTTGTCGCCATCCGGTATCGGTTATTCAGCCAGAAACAGTTCCAGCAGTGAATTCAGAAACAGCTTACCGTGCCCGGTAATCTGCCAATACTCTTCGCACTCGGTCAAATACCCCTTCGCCAGCGCTTCGTCAATTTGTGGGCGAATCGCTTGCTCGCTGAGCCCCGTATAGCGGTTAAACTCCGCGCGTGGAGCGGGTTCCAGCAGGCGGAAGCGGTTCATAAAGAACTCAAACGGTTTATCTGCCGCGTCGACATCGTGCTGGCGTTCCAGGTAGCGCCCTTCCATATACCCGCGCGGATGGCGCGTTTTGGCGGTACGCAGAATACGCCCGTTCGGAAAGGTAACTTTACCGTGTGCGCCGCAGCCAATGCCGAGGTAGTCGCCAAAGCGCCAGTAGTTGAGGTTATGCTGGCACTGATATCCCGGCTTCGCGTAAGCCGAGGTTTCATATTGCTGATAACCTGCCGCGGTCAGGAGTTTGTCGCCCTGCTCGAAGATATCCCACAGCGCGTCGTCATCCGGCAGTACCGGTGGACGCGAGCCAAACAGGGTATTCGGTTCAATGGTGAGCTGATACCAGGAGAGATGCGGGGGATTGAGCGCAATCGCCTGGCGCAAATCATCCAGCGCTTCTTCTAAAGATTGGTCAGGCAGGCCATGCATCAGATCAAGGTTGAAGCTGCGTAGATCCAGACCCGTCGCCAGATTCGCCGCGCGTTTGGCTTCTTCCGGGCCGTGAATGCGCCCCAAACGTTTCAGTTTAGCTTCGCTAAAGCTCTGCACGCCGATGGAAATACGGTTCACGCCCGCACGCTGGTAATCGACGAAGCGATCCGCTTCCACCGTACCCGGGTTCGCTTCCATAGTGATTTCCGCATCTGCTGCCAGAGTAAGACGTGCACGCACGCCATCCAGCAATGTTTGCATCGCCGGGCCTGAAAGCAGGCTCGGCGTACCGCCGCCAATAAAAATGGTCTTTACTTCACGTCCCTGCGCGTAAGCCACGTCAGCATCTAAATCACTCAGCAGATGCTGAACATAATCGTCGTGCGGCACCTCGCCTTTCAGCGCGTGCGAGTTAAAGTCGCAGTACGGACATTTCTGCACGCACCACGGAATGTGAATATAAAGGCTCAGAGGCGGCAAATTAGCCATTACGTAACGCTTCCAGTAACTGTTTCAGCGCCTGACCACGGTGAGAGATGGCAATCTTCTCTTCACGCGTCAGTTCAGCGGCGGTTTTCCCTTCAGAGGGGACATAAAAAATAGGATCGTAGCCAAAGCCACCGTTGCCCGCAGGCGCGTGGGTGATAACGCCCGGCCAGCGACCGTGACACACCAGCGGCGTTGGATCTTCCGCATGGCGAAGATAGACCAGCACGCAGTGGAACTGCGCCTGACGCTGGTCGTCCGGCACGTCTTTCAGCGTCTCCAGCAGCTTTTGCAGGTTACGCTCGTCGGTCGCGTCTTCACCGGAATAACGTGCGGAATAGATACCCGGCGCACCGCCGAGATAATCCACCGCCAGCCCGGAATCATCGGCAATCGCGGGCAGGCCGGTAATCTGAGACGCATGGCGTGCTTTAAGGATGGCGTTCTCGATAAACGTCAGGCCGGTCTCCTCGGCAGAATCGACGCCAAGGTCGGTCTGCGCAACGATATCGAGACCAAAATCGCTTAGCAACGAGGCGAGCTCGCGCACTTTACCGGCATTACCGGTAGCGAGGACAACTTTTTGCATGGGATATCCTAATTAATCAGGGCGTCGACGCCCGCTGGGATGTGCTGCGGATGAATGATTTTAACCTGTTTATGGCGGCCCAGTTCACCTTTCTCAATGATGACCTGGCTTTTGGCGACCTTAAACTGTTTGGCGAGGAATTTCACCAGATGGGCATTGGCCTGCCCATCGACCGGCGGGGCGGTAATGGCGACTTTTAATTCGTCGCCATGTTCACCCACAATGCTGTCACGGCTGGCCTTCGGCTGAATATACAGCCGCAGCACCAGCCCGTCGTCGCAGGATGTAACGGCACTCATAGCGCCATCCACAGCCCCGGCAGCAGCATGTTGCCCGTGGCCTGTAACACTTCGGCGATGCCCATATTAAGGACATAGAGCAGCAGCACGAGGATCATCGGCGAGAAATCGATACCACCCATTGAAGGCAGCAGCTTACGAATCGGGCGCAGCAGTGGGTCGGCGAGCTGCATCAGTACAAACTCAACCGGGCTACGGCCCTGGCTTACCCAGCTCATAATCGCCATCAGCAGCAGTACCCAGAAGATAAGCAGGCCGGTGGTTTTCAGCAGGATCAGCACCGCCGCAATCCAGATAATCGGCTGGAAGGTGATAACCATGAACAGGGTGATCGCCTTGATGACGCTCAGAATAAAGGCAACCAGCAGCGAGGAACTGTCGAGTGGCCCCATCGCCGGAATGATGCGGCGCAGCGGCCCCACGATAGGCTGGGTGATTTTCACCACGAACTGAGAGAACGGGTTGTAAAAATCACAGCGCGCCCACTGCATCCAGACGCGCAGCAGTAGCACCATTGTGTACAGTTCAATCACTGTAGAGAGCAGGAAAGTCAACGTCTTCATGGCGTTCCTCAGAGTTCCTTATTTTTTGTGTAATCACGCGCACCGAAAATCGCGGTGCCGATGCGTACCATAGTGCTACCCGCCGCAATGGCGGCTTCCATATCGTCTGACATGCCCAGTGAGAGCGTATCGACTGTAGAGTAGTGTGTCTTCAGCCGCGCGAATGCTACCGCCATTTGTTGAGCGACGGCAAACTGCTTTTCGTACTCAGTTTCCGGTGCCGGAATGGCCATCAAACCGCGCAGGCAGAGATTGGGCAGGGCGGAAACCTCCGCCGCTAATGCGTCAATCGCCTCGGGCTCAATGCCGGATTTACTTTGCTCATCGCTAATATTGACCTGAATCAGCACGTTAAGCGGCGGCAAATGCGCAGGGCGCTGCTCGCTAAGTCGGGTGGCGATCTTGAGCCTGTCGACCGTATGGCACCAGTCGAAATGCTCCGCCACCAGGCGACTTTTATTGGACTGCAACGGGCCAATAAAGTGCCATTGTAGAGTCGTTATGCCTTTGTCCTGAAAGAAGCGGATTTTTTCCACGCCTTCCTGAACATAGTTTTCGCCAAACGCGCGCTGCCCGGCGGCCATCGCTTCTTCGACGGCGCTCGCAGGTTTTGTTTTGCTCACTGCAAGCAGTGTAACTTCTTCTGAAAGCCGGCCGCATCGTGATGCAGCGGCTGAGATTTTGTCCCGGACCTGTGCCAGGTTATGCGCTATATCGTTCATATTTGCTGGTGGGTCTTATGGAAATACAAGAAATCGTGGCGCTTAGTGTAAAGCATAACGTGTCGGATCTACACCTGTGTAGCGGGGCAATGGCGCGATGGCGGCGTTGCGGAATGCTGGAGTCTGCGCCATTTTCATCGCCAGAGCCGGAAGAACTGCTGCGCGGTTGGTTAAGTGAAGCACAGCATGCGCAATGGCGAGCGCAGGGCCAGCTTGATTTTGCGATAGTGCCATCTGAAGGAACACGCCTGCGCGCCAGCGCATTTCGCCATGCGCGCGGCGTTTCGCTGGCATTGCGTGTGCTACCGTCGCGCTGCCCAACACTCACTGAACTCGGCGTGCCTGCGGCCCTCCCTGAACTGTTACACGAAGAGGGCGGGCTAATATTGGTCACTGGCGCGACCGGCAGCGGGAAGTCGACGACCCTTGCCGCGATGGTCGACCATCTGAATCACTCGCTGGATGGGCATATTCTGACGCTGGAGGATCCGGTGGAGTTTATCCATGCCAGTCAGCGCTGCTTAATTCAACAACGCGAAATTGGCCTGCATATCTCTTCATTTGCTGATGCACTGCGTGGCGCGTTACGTCAGGACCCCGATGTTATTTTGCTGGGAGAATTACGCGATAGCGAGACGATCCGGCTGGCATTAACGGCTGCTGAAACAGGCCATCTGGTGCTGGCAACATTGCACACGCGTGGGGCAGCCCAGGCGATTGAGCGTCTGGTGGACGTTTTCCCGGCGCAGGAAAAAGAGCCTGTACGCAATCAATTAGCGAACAGTTTATGTGCCGTCGTCGCGCAAAAACTGGTGGCGGATAAGCAAGGCGGGCGCGTGGCGCTCTTCGAACTGCTGGTGAACACCCCGGCGGTGGGAAATCTGATCCGCGAAGGCAAAACCCATCAGCTACCGGGTGTCATGCAAACTGGACAGCAGGCAGGGATGCAAACTTTTACGCAGAGCTATCAACAATGTATGGCGAGGGGTAAGCTATAAGGATTAGGCTATTTCTCCGACGCTTATTAATTCTATTTCTAATAGATAAGTGTTATTACTGTGACGACAGTAAGGTTTTTAGAATTAATCGACAAGAAAAAATGTTTCAATATATTGGGAATGTGATGTTTATTCGTCATTCTGTTGTGATAATGTTTTATTTGTAAATCCGTTGCCCCGTTATTATTCTGTGAAATATTATCACCGGCGAAACATGTTGCATCTAAGCTATAATTACTAAGTAATATGGCTGACGGATTTTTACACCGATGCACAACATTATGTTGTGTAGACATAGAAAAAAAGGTTGATATTCTTTTGACACTCAGCGGGGATCGTTCTATCCTAATTATGGAATTAGGATAATTCTTATGAAATATTGTTTCACTTCATACTGTCTTGATTATTATTATCCCTGATAATTAAGATTGCTTTGATTTATTAAAACACCATGATGGTGGCAAAATACTAAGGAGAGTTTCAAATGCTTGATGTATCAGAGAGTGTATCTAAATCCCGCAAAATCATTTTAATCACCCACCCGTCAGTTCAGGCCAATGCATTCGCTGGTTATCTTTCTGATTTACTTTCAGTTTCTGTAGATGTTCACAATATCAATAAGCCGATGGTACAGCGCCTTGCTAAAGGTACTGTGGTGCTGTTTGACATTGCGGTATCGAACAAAAAACTGAACGGTATCTGGCGCGATATTATCCGCTCGCAGTTTGATTCTCCGCGTTTGCTGATTATTAACAGTGCGCAAAAGTATGAATTATACGAAATGGCGCAGTGGCCAGCGCTGTACGGTGTGTTCCGTCATGATGATGAAGAATCGCGCTTAATTGAGGGTGTCAAAGCCGTGCTGAACGGTGAACAGACTGCTGAATTGAGCGTAATGCATCCGGCAATGTACGCAGTTGAACAGCCGACTGAATCATCAGACAATATTCCCCTGACTGAACGTGAATGCGAAATTCTTAATGAATTACGTCATGGTGCGACCAATATGGATATTGCGCGCGCATTGTTCATCAGTGAAAACACCGTGCGTACGCACTTATATAATGTTTTCCGTAAGTTAAGCGTGAAAAACAGAACCCAGGCAGTCAGCTGGGCGAATGAAAATTTGCGCCACTAAGGTTACTCTGGAAACGTTGCAGGCCGGATACGCGCTCGCGCCATCCGGCTTTCCTCTTTTGAACGTCCAGGGTATGTACGTCGTGTTGGGCGAATCACTCACCGAAACTTTGCTCGAAGAAACTCTCCAGAATCACCACCGCAGAAGCTGAATCCACGCTGCCTTTATCCAGTGCACGAAAACCGCCGTGCTCGAACAACCCGGCGCGGGCCTCAACGGTACTCAAACGCTCATCATGCAGTTTAATCGCCACACCGAAACGGCCATGAATTTTATTGGCGAAGTTACGTGCACGCGCGGTAAGAGGCTGCTCGGTGCCGTCCATATTTAGCGGCAGGCCGACGATCACTAACGCCGGTTGCCACTCTTTGAGCAGCTTCTCAATAAGGTTCCAGTCAGGCGTGCCATTTTGCGCCTTCAGCGCGTTAAGTGGACGTGCAGTACCGGTGATCTGCTGGCCGACCGCGACACCAATACTGCGGGTACCAAAATCAAAGGCGAGAAAAGTTCCGCTCATTATGCATGCCCCGCCACGCCGGGCATGGTGTGTATATCGATGCCGATGAGTTTTGCCGCGTCGCGCCAGCGATCGGCGATCGGCGTTTTAAACAGAATATTGAGATCGGCAGGCGCGGTGAGCCAGGCGTTGTCGAGAATTTCCTGCTCCAGTTGGCCTTTCTCCCACGATGCGTAACCCAGCGCAACCAGCACGTCAGTTGGCTGCCCCGCGGTGCCCAGGGTTTCCAGTACATCGCGCGACGTTGTGACGATGGTGTTGTCAGAGATACGAATACTTGAGGAAAACGACGCGGGTGGCGTGTGCAGAATGAAGCCGCGATCTTCCGCCAGTGGCCCGCCGAGCATCACCGGTTTATCAAGGCGAATCGACGGATCGCGCGGATCGGGGGTGATCTTCAGTTTTTCCAGAATGCCTTCAACTTGCAGGTTTTCCAGCGGCTTATTGATGATAATCCCCATTGCGCCATCGTCGTTATACTCGCAGATATAGACAACGGAACGGCGGAAGATGGGATCCTGAAGAGCCGGCATGGCAATAAGAAAGTGATGCTGTAAATTCATTGTCAGAGGTTCTGTCCTGGTTCAAAAAGCAGCAACGTCCAGTATGCGGGGAAAGAGGCGTGCTGTCACCAGGCAGTCCTGTAAACGCGCGTAAGCGCCTGGCAGGAAAGCCTGGTTGTGGCGGGTTCCCTCCCGCCGCAGTGATTACTTGCCTACACGTTTTTCGATAGCGTCCATCAGCATCCCGGTGATGGAGATCGGGAACTCCGCTTCGATTTCACGCACGCAGGTTGGGCTGGTAACGTTAATTTCCGTCAGGCGATCGCCGATGATATCCAGACCGACAAAAATCAGACCTTTCGCTTTCAGCGTCGGGCCCACTTTGCGGGCGATTTCCCAATCGCTTTCACTCAGCGGACGCGGCTCGCCACGGCCACCGGCGGCCAGGTTGCCACGGGTTTCACCGCCCTGCGGAATGCGCGCCAGGCAGTACGGAACAGGTTCGCCATCAACGACCAGCACGCGCTTATCACCGTCTTTGATAGCCGGCAGATAGGTTTGCGCCATGCAGTAGCGGCTGCCAAGCTCGGTCAGGGTTTCGGCGATAACGCCAATGTTTGGATCGCCTTCTTTCACGCGGAAAATCGACGCGCCGCCCATGCCGTCCAGCGGTTTCATGATGATGTCGCCATGCTCCTGCCAGAACGCTTTCAGTTGCGCTTTGTTACGGGTGACCAGCGTTTCCGGGGTCAGTTCGGAGAACCAGGCGGTGAACAGCTTCTCGTTACAGTCGCGCAGGCTCTGCGGTTTGTTGACGATAAGCGTACCTTTCTCTTCCGCGCGTTCCAGAATATAGGTCGCGTAGATGAATTCGGTGTCAAACGGCGGATCCTTACGCATCAGAATCACATCGAGGTCGGCAAGCGCGATATCCTGCTCGCTGCCGAATTCATACCATTTGTCATAGTTCTGCTCAACGTTCACCAGACGCGTACGCGCGCGGGATTCGCCGTTGGTCAGATAGAGGTCATTCATCTCCATGTAATGGAGTTCATAGCCCCGGCGCTGTGCCTCCAGCAACATCGCGAAGCTGGTGTCTTTTTTGATATTGATGTTTGCGATGGGGTCCATCACGATGCCGAGCTTAATCATTCTAGTTCTCCTGGAAGCCGGTATTAGCCCAGATCGCCAAAGCGCACCTGCAGTGCGGTGATGGCGGTGAGCGCGGTAGTCTCAGTACGCAGAACGCGAGGTCCCAACAGGATATCAGTAAACTGGTAGCGTGCGGTCATGGCAATTTCATCTGCCGAGAGACCGCCTTCCGGGCCAATCAGCAAACGTACGCGTTCCACCGGAAGCGGCAGCGTGTTGATGCTGGCGCTGGCACGCGGATGCAGGTTCAGCTTCAGCCCGCTATCTTCTTCGGCGCACCACTGTTCCAGATCCATCGCCGGGCGAATTTCCGGAATCGTGTTACGGCCACACTGTTCACAGGCGGCAATTGCGATTTTTTGCCACTGTTGGATCTTCTTATTCAAACGCTCGGCATCCAGTTTAACGCCACAGCGCTCAGAAAACAGTGGCGTTATGAGGCTTACACCCAGTTCTATTGATTTCTGGATGGTGAATTCCATTTTATCGCCGCGCGACATCACCTGGCCCAGATGAATGTGGATCGGTGATTCACGATTATCGACTTCTCCACTCACGACATTCACGCGCACGCTCTTTTTGTCGGCGTGGGTAATTTCGGCGTCGAAGACCTGATTGCTGCCATCGAAGAGCTGAATTGCCTGACCCGGCCCCATGCGCAGCACGCGGCCAACATGGTTTGCCGCGTCTTCCGACAGGGCGATTTCATGCCCGGCGGTGATGCGTTCAGGGTGATAAATACGGGGGATGCGCATGATGTGACGTTCCATTAATAGCTTAGGTACCAGGCACTGTCCGTTCCCTCTCCCTGAGGGAGAGGGCAAGGGTGAGGGGGAAATGTCCGGCAGAAAATTAAACAATTAGCCGCTAGTGTAGGTTAGCTCTTTTGCGCCTGGCAAGCCTGCAACACGTAAGGGTTGTGGTTACCCTGAATTTTGGCGATGCGCCTGTCGCGCTCACACTCCCATTCGCTGACCGGATAGAGCTTATTCCACGCGTTGAAAAGCTGCGTCTGCTGGCGGGAAAGATTGATTTGGTACGTGTCACGCATATAAAAGTAGGTGCGGGCGATTGCGCCGCGCGAGCGTGCCGGCGGCTCGGCCACTTTTTCTTTAAAATCGACTTTCATGGCGCACTGGCCGTACTGGCCTTCGCCGCCGTTCCACTGGCTGTACATAAAGTTACCGCGATCGCCATTCACTTCTCCAACCGCCGGCTGCAGGTTATGCATATCGCTTTCGATTTTACGGTACACCGGATCTTTGGCGCAGTTTTTTCGCCCGCCATCCTGCCAGCACTGGCGCTGGTGACCAAACTGCCAGGCGGGCATCACGTGTTCCCATTCAACGCGGCTGGCGCGGTTTTCATTTTTACGCACTTTGTAACCGCAGGATTCAAGGTCAATGACGCCTTTCTTACCCTGCCAGTTAATTTTACAGCCGCAGTAGAAGTCACCCGGCACATCGCTGTTAACTTTTACCCCTGCGGTTTTGGCCTGGGAAAAACTTTTAATACCTTCGGCCTGCGCCTGGCCTGAGAGCGCCGTCGCTAACACCACGACTGCGATTGCTACTTTACGGGACATCACAAACTCCGTCTCAAAACGAGCCCGCAACGTAGCGAAAGCAAGAGTCAGATGCAATCAGTCAGATCAGAAAACTTCCAGAAAATTCCATCAGTTACAATTCTGCAACCAATGGCTCGCCGCAGTGTACGCAGCGATAGGTCGCTTCACCGCGCACCACGCGATTATGGCGGCGGATAGTCAATTGATGCTGCTGGCAGCGGCAGCGATAGGGGAAGGTTTTAGTGCGTATCGAACTCAGTTCAAACTGATGGGTGCGGCGCGCCGGAACGCCGAGCACGGCTTCCATCATCCACTTCCACTCTTTACCGTGCGGTGCCACGCGGCCAAAGTGCTTCCACACCAGCAGATGCGCCAGTTCGTGCGGCACCACTTCATCAATAAACGCCTGCTGGTTTTCCGCCAGCAGTACCGGATTGAGGCGAATTTCATACTCCTGCAACCACGCGGTACCCGCCGAGGTGCCGCGCTGTTGATAAACCAGCTTTGGCTCGGGGTAATTACGCTTGAGCGCAAGATTCGCTTTGGCAAGATTTTCCCGCAGACAACGCATAACGCTTTGCTGAAGGGCGATAGGAATTCGGGGGCTTTTCATGGAGCAGAGGATAGTGCGGGTAGAGGGGCATGTGCAAGAAGAAGCTTCCTCCCTGAGAGGGAGGAAGCTTGCCGGATGATTAGTCGTGTGCGCCGATTTCGCGCAGTTTACGACCTTTCATCAGGTTACGTTCAATATGTTCCAGTGACACATGTTTGGTTTCCGGAACCAGCCAGAGAGTCAGTACGATGAACAGCAGGTTCAGACCGGCGTAAACCCAGAATGTGTTCGCATTCCCCAGGTTGTTGAGCATGGTCAGGAACGTTGCACCGACGATCATGTTGGCGATCCAGTTGGTTGCGGTCGAGCAGGTGATACCGAAATCGCGGCCTTTCAGCGGCTGAATTTCAGAACACAGTACCCAAATCAGCGGGCCTGCGCTCATGGCGAAGCCAACGATAAACATCAGCAGCATGGCAATCGCGAAGTACTGGGCAGACGGTGAATGGATACCGACGTGCATCATCGTACCCAGAACGCCCATACCGACCGCCATCACCAGGAAGCCCAGCGTCAGGGTTGGTTTACGGCCCCAGCGGTCAACCAGACCGATAGCGATAAAGGTGGCGAGCACGTTGGTCAGGCCAACAATTACCGTCCCCCACATCTGTTCGGTCGTATTGGTATAACCCGCCAGTTCAAAGATTTTCGGCGCGTAATACATGATGACGTTCATCCCGGTGAACTGCTGCATCACCTGTAACAGCACGCCAAGGAATACCGCGCGGCGGAAGTTGCTGTTCTCTTTAAACAGCGCCCAGCCACTCTGTTTTACCTGCAGGCTTTCACGGATTTCATCCAGTTCGCGTTTCGCTTCTGCGCTGGTATCACGCAGGCGAAGTAACACACGTTCCGCATCGTGGAAGCGACGTTTGGCCGCGAACCAGCGGGGGCTGTCCGGTAAGAAGAACACACCAATCAGCAGCAGGATCGCCGGAATGATAATCACGCCCAGCATCCAGCGCCATGCGCCAGAGTAGCTGAAGGCGGTATCCGACAGGTATGCGCCCAGAATACCGATGGTGATCATCAACTGGTACATGGAAATCATACTGCCGCGAATTTTTTCCGGGGCGATTTCAGAAAGATAGAGTGGTGCGGTATAAGACGCCACACCCACAGCCAGGCCCAGCAGGACGCGGGAGATGATCAGCACTTCCGGGTTAGGCGCGGCAGCGGAGAACAGCGAGCCGAGCACGAACAGGATGGCGCCAATCATCAGGCTTTTTTTACGCCCAAGCCGGAAGGAGAGCCAGCCACTGCCGACCGCACCAATCGCGGCACCGAACATCATGGAGCTGACCACCCACTCCTGGGTGTGTGGAGAAATCTGAAATTCATCGGTGATAAAGGGTAGGGCACCGGCAATAACACCAATATCAAGACCGAAGAGAAGTCCCGCCAGGGCTGCCAGGAAGCAGACAAAGAAGGTCATTGTCTTGTTAGAACGCCCCTGTTTTTTATTGTCAGGCATTATGCCCTCCATTTGAATTATTAGATTGGTCGATGTAAAGGTTAAGTGAGTCAGGCGTAAAAAGATGTGATAGTAATCACATGAGTGTAATCGGTTACACTATCATTCATCGTGCGTATGCATTAAAAATTATAGTAATCAAATGGTTAATTGTGAAAGTCGGGGAGAAAAAATAATGCTTCAGATTAGCCTGAAAAATAAATGTAACAACAAAGCATTTGCTGTGTAACACGTCTGGCTGCATCGGTATGGTACATTAGCTATGCTGTGTAATCGCTTTCATTAATGGCGCACAGGCAATAAAAAAGGCCAGCACGTGGCTGGCCTTCAGGCAAAACGGTGGGGAGATTATTTCAGGCCGGCAGCATCGCGCAGCAGCGCCGCTTTGTCGGTTTTTTCCCACGGGAAATGTTCACGGCCAAAGTGACCGTAAGCGGCGGTCTCTTTGTAGATCGGGTGCAGCAGATCCAGCATCTGAATCAGGCCGTACGGACGCAGGTCGAAGAACTCGCGTACCAGCAGGGTCAACTGTTCAGAAGGCACTTTCTCAGTACCGAAGGTTTCCACCATGATGGACGTCGGTTCTGCCACGCCAATTGCGTAGGATACCTGAATTTCACAACGGTCAGCGAGGCCTGCCGCAACGATGTTTTTCGCTACATAACGTGCCGCGTAGGCTGCGGAGCGGTCAACTTTTGATGGATCTTTACCAGAGAATGCACCGCCGCCATGACGTGCCATGCCGCCGTAGGTATCAACGATAATTTTACGACCGGTCAGACCGCAATCGCCCATCGGGCCGCCGATCACGAAACGACCGGTTGGGTTGATGAAGAATTTAGTGGATGCGTTCAGCCATTCAGTCGGCAGAACCGGCTTGATGATCTCTTCCATCACTGCTTCCTGCAGGGATTTCTGATCGATGCTTTCCGCATGCTGAGTAGACAGCACTACCGCATCGATGCCAACGATTTTACCGTCGTCATACTGGAAGGTGACCTGGCTTTTCGCATCCGGACGCAGCCACGGCAGGGTGCCGTTTTTGCGCACTTCAGCCTGACGCTGCACCAGACGGTGTGCGTAGGTGATTGGCGCTGGCATCAGCACGTCGGTTTCGTTGGTTGCATAACCAAACATCAGACCCTGGTCGCCTGCGCCCTGCTCCAGCGGATCGGAACGGTCAACGCCCTGGTTGATGTCCGGAGACTGTTTACCAATTGCGCTCAGCACGGCACAGGAATTGGCGTCAAAGCCCATATCCGAATGCACATAGCCAATTTCGCGAACGGTGTTACGGGTGATCTCTTCGATATCAACCCATGCGCTGGTGGTGATTTCACCGCCAACCAGAACCATGCCTGTTTTCACGTAGGTTTCGCAGGCTACGCGCGCTTTCGGATCCTGTTCAAGGATGGCGTCCAGCACGGCGTCGGAGATTTGGTCCGCAATTTTGTCAGGATGCCCTTCGGATACAGACTCGGACGTAAATAGGTGTTTTGCCATAATTTCTTCACCCTGGAAAAAGAGAGTTCGATAAGCTTCATGTGGCGGTGCCCGCGCGATGCGATGCGCAATAACAGGGCAGCAGGTCGGCACACAAGAAGTCAGTATAGACGGATTAACTTCTGGACGGCTATTCTAGGTTACTTCTTAATCCGATTTCCAGCGTTTTTTGATTTGGCTCGCATTCTTGCGCAACACAAGGTGGAAATTTTTCCTGACATTGCTGGCAGAGTCCGTAATTTTATTTTGCTTTTTACCCGTCTTCCCGGTATAAAACGCGGCGCGCGGCTCATACCAAAAAGTGTACGAAGTTGACTTCGTGACGCCACTTCCAGCCGGGCTAAAACATGTGTTTTTTGGCTATAGCAAGTCCTTCGGGGCTGGCGTGGAGGTGATATCAAATAATGAACCGTTGTATTGTGCCCAATCTGTCACACCGTCCTGGTGTGAACCCGATTCCCGTTCTCAGTATCTCTGCTTTGTATACCTGCCGATGTTTTACCCATTTCGGCGCTTCTCAGGACTCCAGGGCTGGTCAGGCTTCCCGGAACTGAACAAGGGCGCTCTTGCACCTGCAAGAGATTTCTCGTGGTTTCTCCGAACATCGTCTTAAGTTCGGTTGCGTGTTTTACAATGATATGAACAAGAAACCGGTCGCACAGCCGACGCACCAGCATAACGCGCTGGGAAATCAGGCTGTATATGGGTTGTTATCGCATCGTTACGCTGCGATAGTAGTTAACTGTTTTACACTAGATACAAATTATTGAGGTTCGCTATGTCTGACGACATGTCTATGGGTTTGCCTTCGTCAGCGGGCGAACAAGGTGTACTACGTTCCATGCAGGAGGTTGCGATGAGCTCCCAGGAAGCAAGCAAGATGCTACGCACATACAACATTGCCTGGTGGGGCAATAACTACTATGACGTCAATGAGTTAGGCCATATTAGCGTATGCCCTGATCCAGACGTTCCGGAAGCCCGCGTTGACCTGGCGCAGCTGGTCAAAGCGCGCGAAGCGCAGGGGCAACGTCTGCCAGCGCTGTTTTGCTTCCCGCAGATCCTCCAGCACCGTTTGCGCTCGATTAACGCCGCGTTCAAGCGCGCGCGTGAGTCCTATGGTTATAACGGCGACTATTTCCTGGTCTACCCGATCAAGGTAAACCAGCATCGCCGCGTGATTGAATCCCTGATTCACTCCGGCGAGCCGCTGGGGTTGGAAGCGGGTTCCAAAGCGGAGCTGATGGCTGTGCTGGCTCACGCTGGCATGACCCGCAGCGTGATTGTGTGTAACGGCTATAAAGACCGTGAATACATTCGTATGGCGCTGGTGGGCGAGAAGATGGGCCACAAGGTCTATCTGGTTATCGAAAAGATGTCCGAAATCGCCATCGTACTGGAAGAAGCTGAACGACTGAACGTGGTGCCGCGCCTTGGCGTGCGTGCACGTCTGGCCTCGCAGGGTTCCGGTAAATGGCAGTCTTCCGGTGGTGAAAAATCGAAATTCGGCCTTGCGGCAACGCAGGTGCTGCAACTGGTGGATATCCTGCGTGAGGCGGGACATCTGGACAGCCTGCAACTGCTGCACTTCCACCTGGGGTCACAGATGGCCAATATTCGCGACATCGCCACCGGCGTACGTGAATCGGCGCGTTTCTATGTTGAACTGCACAAACTGGGTGTGAACATTCAGTGCTTCGACGTTGGCGGTGGCCTGGGCGTGGACTATGAAGGGACGCGTTCCCAGTCCGATTGCTCGGTGAACTACGGCCTGAACGAATACGCCAACAACATCATCTGGGCGATTGGCGATGCCTGTGAAGAGAACGGCCTGCCGCATCCGACGGTGATCACCGAATCGGGCCGCGCGGTTACCGCGCATCACACGGTGCTGGTATCGAACATCATCGGCGTTGAGCGTAACGAATATACCGAGGCGACTCCGCCGGCTGATGACGCGCCGCGTGCGCTGCAAAGCATGTGGGAAACCTGGCAGGAGATGCATGAACCCGGCACGCGCCGCTCGCTGCGTGAATGGCTGCACGACAGCCAGATGGATCTGCACGATATTCATATCGGCTACTCCTCCGGGACATTCAGCCTCAAAGAGCGTGCATGGGCAGAGCAACTTTATCTGAACATGTGCCACGAAGTGCAGAAACAGCTCGACCCGAGCAACCGTGCCCATCGCCCGATTATTGATGAGTTACAGGAACGTATGGCGGATAAAATTTACGTCAACTTCTCCCTGTTCCAGTCAATGCCGGATGCATGGGGTATCGACCAGCTGTTCCCGGTGATGCCGCTGGAAGGGCTGAATCAGGTTCCAGAACGCCGTGCGGTGCTGCTCGATATCACCTGTGACTCTGACGGTGCGATTGATCATTACGTCGATGGTGATGGTATCGCCACCACCATGCCGATGCCGCAGTACGATGTGGATAACCCGCCGATGCTGGGCTTCTTCATGGTCGGTGCGTATCAGGAGATCCTCGGCAACATGCACAACCTGTTCGGTGATACCGAAGCGGTTGACGTATTTGTCTTCCCTGACGGCAGCGTGGAAGTCGAATTGTCTGATGAGGGCGATACGGTGGCGGACATGCTGCAATATGTGCAGCTTGATCCCAACACGTTGCTGACCCAGTTCCGCGATCAAGTGAAAAACACCGGTCTGGACGACGCGCTGCAACAGCAGTTCCTGGAAGAGTTTGAAGCGGGGCTTTACGGGTATACGTATCTGGAAGACGAGTAATACACCCTCTCCCTGAGGGAGAGGGAACAGAGCGTGCGGGTTTTCCCCTCTCCCTGCGGGAGAGGGCATCAGACCGCACATTTGCTACACTCACTTGAACCCGCACAAAATAACGGCGATAATTCGCCCCAACACGCTGTAACTCAAATCAATCCCTTCCTCGTCGGGCCTAACGACGCGGAGGGGATTTTTTTTACCGACTTTAGAAGAGGTCATAGCCATGAGTACCTTAGGAAATCAGTACGATAACTCCCTGGTATCTAACGCATTTGGTTTTTTACGTCTGCCGCTGAACTTCCAACCGTATGACAGCGACGCCGACTGGGTGATCACCGGTGTACCGTTTGATATGGCGACCTCGGGTCGTGCCGGTGGTCGTCACGGCCCGGCGGCCATCCGCCAGGTATCGACCAATCTCGCCTGGGAGCACAACCGCTTCCCGTGGAACTTCGACATGCGCGAACGCCTGAACGTGGTTGACTGTGGCGACCTGGTGTATGCCTTTGGCGATGCCCGTGAAATGAGCGAAAAACTGCAGGCGCACGCGGAAAAACTGCTGGCGGCGGGTAAACGCATGCTCTCCTTCGGCGGTGACCACTTCGTCACGCTGCCGCTGCTGCGCGCGCACGCCAAACACTTTGGTAAAATGGCGCTGGTGCATTTCGATGCCCACACCGACACCTATGCGAACGGCTGTGAATTCGACCACGGCACCATGTTCTACACCGCGCCGAATGAAGGCCTGATCGACCCTAACCATTCCGTGCAGATTGGTATCCGTACCGAGTTTGATAAAGACAATGGTTTCACCGTGCTGGACGCCTGCCAGGTGAACGATCGCACCGCTGATGACATCATCGCGCAGGTGAAACAGATTGTCGGTGATATGCCGGTTTATCTGACTTTCGATATCGACTGCCTCGACCCGGCTTTTGCGCCAGGTACGGGGACGCCAGTGATCGGCGGCCTGACATCCGATCGCGCCATCAAACTGGTACGCGGCCTGAAAGATCTCAACATCGTGGGTATGGATGTTGTGGAAGTGGCGCCGGCCTACGATCAGTCTGAAATCACTGCGCTGGCAGCGGCGACCCTCGCACTGGAAATGCTCTACATTCAGGCCGCAAAAAAAGGCGAGTAATCTGTTACGCGCTTACTGCTGCTGCGCGACGCATGCGCAGCAGCAACATTCCGCCCGCCAGCAGCGTCACGATTTGCGACGCGACCAGAACCGAAAATCCTGCGCTCACCGACCCGGCATATTTCATCACCACGCCCATCATGAGCGGAATAAACGCCGCGCAAATATTGCCAATCCCGTTAATGATGCCATAGGCGCTGCCCACCGCGTCGTGCGCCGCATGATGCTGTACCACCGCCGGAATGGCTGCACCCTGTAATCCCCAGAAAATATTCGCCGAGAGTAAAAATAGCCCCAGCATGGCGGGCTGATGGCTGAACATCAACGCCAGCACCGAGCACGCCGTCAGCGCGCCACCGGTGACAAACAGTAGCGGGGCCTGTTCCGGGCGCAGTTTATCGAGGAGAACGCCGCCTAAAAATTTCGACCCGAGACTCAGCAGAAAAGGAATTGCCGCTAAAAAGCCCGTTGCGTGCAGTGAGAAGTGATGTTCATCGCGCAGCCATGCCGGAAGCCATGCGCTGCTGCCCCAGAGATAGCTCAACGTGGCAATCTCAACCAGCAAGATCCAGCCGAGCAACGGCGTGCGCCAGGCCAGTATAAAGGTCTCGCTCAACCCCTTTTTGCGGGGGCGATTCGCTTTCTGTGGCGCAGGCAAAAAGCGATAAATCAGCCCGCCACCAAGCAGCAAATTCAGCGCGGCAAGCGCATAAAACGCCCCCATCCAGCCCAGATGTTGCATCAGAAACGTGACCAGCGGGAAGCCAACAGCCAGCCCAAGCGATACGCCCAGGGCGCTTACGGCATTCGGTTTGCCAATCTCCTGTGCGGCAAAGTGGTCGCTGATGTAGCGAGTTTTCAATGAAAAGAGCGGCCCTTCAGCAATGCCGAGGATCACGCGCGCGATAAGCATACCGAACAGCGACCCGAGTAGGGGAGAGATGGCGCAAACCAGCGCCCAGACCGTGATGCTAATCAGCAGCCCCTGACGATAATTGAGTTTACTTTCCATTACCGGTGTTAATAGAAGAGCCGAAAACCCATAACCCAGAAGAAAGAATGTCATTAACATTCCTTGTAACATTCTGTTTTCATTTATATGAAAATGAGTGACGAAGTCGGCATTAAGAATCATCACCGAGATATTTACTCTATCGACATAAGAAATCACAATTAGAAACAATAACGCGATGACGCCCTGCCAGCGTGTTGAAATCATCTCACTTCTCCTGCCAGAAAATTTATTTATTATTTTGTGTTTATAGTTTCACAATGAAAATGTATCACCTGTGAAACTTATTGATATTAATGGATAATGAAATTTTTGGTTTCACCTGTGAAACTCATCGATGAAGCCTCGCGCTATTTATTAATAATCCCGTTATTCAAAAGTCAATATCTTTGAAAGTGAATGTCACGCTATTTATAAAACCGATTCTTTCCTCCTTCATAAATCACAATTTCATATCGATGCAGTTTTTCGTGATCGATTACACACTTAGCTAATTAATTGCATTGCACTTAACAAAAACGTCACATTTGCGCTTGACGAAACATTCACCGCTTTTATATTGAGCGTATTAAATAAGAAACACAGTTTCATATATGAAACAAAAGCCTGGAGGAATGCGATGAGCTGGATAGGCGTATGTGACGCGGAGCAGGTACAGGAAGATTTCCCTTATAGCGGCAACATTGAAGGTAAAGAGATCGGTATTTATCTGGTCGATGGCGAGTTTTACGCGCTGGAAGACGTTTGTCCTCATGCTTACGCGCTGTTGAGCCAGGGGTTTGTCGAAGATGGCAAGGTGGAATGTCCGCTGCATGAAGCGGTGTTCGACGTCAAAACCGGCCAGTGCCTGCACGGGCCTGGAGGCCGCAACCTGAATCGCTACCCGGTACGGGTATTCGAAAACCAAATTCAGATCACTTTCATTGAGGAGACCGTGGTATGAGCGAAACCCTGGATTTCAACCCGGCGCTGCCGGAAAGCCGCCAGTTTACCCCGCCCGCAGAAGGCGGTAACGGCAATATTCATAAGCCAGGCGAATACCAAAACATCATCTGGCAAACCCGTAGCCGCGTGCCAGAGAACTGGGAGCTGCTGCTGATTACCGCGCTGGAAGAGCTGTTTGAGCAGGGCGTGGAAACGCTGCCGGAACTGGTCAACGGGCTGAACGCGATTCGCATGTACGACCAGCAGGGCGCGCCGTGGAACGATGACAGCTTCCAGGCATTTTTACAGGTTAACGGTTACTGAGGGGCGGGTGATGACAACAACAGTGCAGAGCTATCTCGATAAAGGGTTACGCGGTTTATGGTATCCGGTGCTGGCAAGCTGGGAAGTCCAGTCCGCGCCGGTCGGGATCACCCGCCTGGGTGAACAAATTGTGGTGTGGCGTAACAAAGAGGGTCAGGTACAGGCGCTGGAAGATCGCTGCCCGCACCGTGGCGCGCGTCTGTCGATGGGCTGGAACCTCGGCGACCGTATTGCCTGCTGGTATCACGGTGTAGAAGTGGCGGGCAACGGTGAAGTGAAAGACGTTCCGGCGGTGGATCGCTGCCCGCTGGTGGGCCAACAGTGCGTGCGCAGCTACAACGTGCAGGAAGCGCACGGCGCGATTTTCCTGTGGTTTGGCGTCACCGCTGACCAACAGCCGGAAGAACTCACCTTCCCGGAAGAGCTGGCGGACACCGAAAGCTACAGCAACTTCCTCTGTTCCGCCGCGTGGAAATGCAATTACCAGTACGCGCTGGAAAACGTGATGGATCCTATGCACGGCACCTACCTTCACTCATCTTCGCACTCAATGGCGGAAGGCGATCGCAAAGCGGACATGATCCTGCAACCGACCCAAACCGGCTTCATCTTTGAGAAAAAAGGGCAAAGCGGCGTTAACTTCGACTGGGTTGAACTGGGCAACAGCGGCACTTACTGGATGCGACTCTCGATTCCGTACAAACGACGTTTTGGGCCGGGTGGTCACTTCTGGATTGTCGGCATGGTGGTGCCGGAAGATAACGACAACTGCCGCGTCTTCTTCTGGCGTATTCGCCGCGTACAGGGCTGGCAGCGCGATCTCTGGCGTTTCATGTACCGCAACCGTCTGGAAAAACTGCACTGGGAAGTGCTGGAACAGGATCGCGTGGTGCTGGAGAGTCTGGCACCGAACGCCCGCGATCATGAATATCTCTATCAACACGATGTCGGCCTTTCCCGTCTGCGCCGCATGATGCAGAAAGCGGCGAAAGAGCAACTGGCAACGCGCGACGCGCAGCAGGGAGCGGCCTGATGCACGGCTTACTCGATGGCAAGCGCATCGTGGTGACCGGCGCGGCCCGCGGGCTCGGCTTTCACTTTGCCAAAGCCTGTGCAGAGCAGGGCGCGACGGTTGTGATGTGCGACATCCTGGCGGGCGAACTGGCGGAAAGCGCGCACAGCCTGCGTGAGCAGGGTTACCGTATTGAAGATTACGTGATTGATTTAGCCGATAGTTCATCCATCGACATGACGTTTGCCGCCATCGCAGAAATTGGGTTGCTAGACGGATTAGTGAATAACGCGGCGATGGCGACCGGCGTCGGCGGTAAAAATATGATCGACTACGATCCGGATCTCTGGGATCGGGTCATGAACGTCAACGTCAAAGGCACCTGGCTGGTGACCCGCGCCGCCGTGCCTCTGCTACGCGAAGGATCGGGAATCGTTAATGTGGCCTCGGACACTGCCCTGTGGGGCGCACCACGCCTGATGGCCTATGTGGCCAGTAAGGGGGCGGTGATTGCCATGACGCGTTCGATGGCGCGTGAACTGGGCGAAAAACGTATCCGTATTAATGCGATTGCGCCGGGTCTGACGCGCGTGGAAGCGACGGAGTACGTGCCTGCCGAGCGCCATCAATTGTATGAAAATGGCCGGGCGCTGGCGGGCGCGCAGCAGCCGGAAGATGTCACCGGTAGCGTGCTGTGGCTGTTGAGCGATCTCTCCGGGTTTGTCACCGGTCAGCTTATTCCGGTCAACGGTGGCTTTATTTTTAACTGAGCAGGGCGGAGGCAGTATGGCGAACGAGCACGAAATTAAGTACCTGGTGCCCGGTCTGGAGCGCGGTTTACAGCTGCTGCTGGCCTTCGGTGAACAGCATCGCGACCTGACCTTCGCCGAGCTGCATCGGCTGGTGGACATGCCGAAAGCGACGGCTTACCGCGTGGTGCAGACGCTGGAATATATGGGGTTTCTGGAGCGCAACCCGCGTACCAATACCTTTTCGCTCGGGATGAACGTGCTGCGTCTTGGTTTTGAATATATCGCCTCGCTGGATGTTGCCCAGGTCGGGCAGCCAGTGATTGAGCAACTGCGCGACAGCAGTCAGTGCAGCAGCCATCTGGCGATCCGCGACGGGCGCGACATCATCTACATCGCCCGCGTCAGCGCCGCTGGTTCGCGTATCAATCATGTCAGTATTGGCACACGTCTGCCGGTGCACTGCACATCGCTGGGCCGCATGCTGCTGACGGATGTGTCGCGCAGCGAGTTCGAACAGATTTTCCCGAACGAGCGGTTACCCGGAAATACGCTGGGTCAGCCGCATGACCGGGAAGCGCTGTGGCAAATGGTACAGCAGGATAAAGCGCGTGGTTATGTCATTGGCGAATCATTCTTCCGTGAAGGGATCTCCTCCATTGTCTATCCGGTTTATGACCGCAGCGGGCGCGTGGCGGCGGTAGTAAGCATTCTGGTGCCCTCGGAACAGGTGCCGCAAACCGATCGCGATCGGTTGCAAAACGACGTTCGCATGGCGGCGGACAAAATCTCTGGCTTTTTAGGGTATCTGTCACAAGCCAGTTAAATCAAACAGTTAGGTGCAGGCGCTGAGCGGCGTCGGGCATGCTCTACGCCCAAATCTGGGCATTGAGTGGCAAAGAGGCAACGAACCATGAGTGTAATCGGAATTGAAAAACTGGAGTTTGGCGTCGATGACGTGGCCCACAGCGCAAAATTTATGGCTGATTTTGGCCTGAAGGGTGATGCCAGCGGGCGTCGTTTCACCACCCTGAGCGGTGCCAGCGTGGAGTTAAATTCGCAGGATGCCCCCACGCTGCCGGACGCTTTTGAAGCAGGCAACACGCTGCGTCGCATGACCTGGGGTGTGGCTACCCAGAGTGAACTGGACGCGCTGCGCCCGAAGCTTGCCAGCCAGCCGGGTTTTCGTGAGGTGGACGGCGCGCTGGAATGCCGCGACCCGAACGGCATGACCTTGCGCGTGCAGGTCAGCCAGCAGCAGCCAGTTGAACTGAACGTTGAGCCGATTAACCAGTGGGGCGATGCGCGTCGTATCGACACACCAAGCCCGGTTTACGATCGTGCAGAGCCGATCAACATCGGCCACGTAGTGTTCTTTGTTGAAGAACTGGCGGCGGTGGAGAAATTCTACCGTGAAGTGCTGGGCTTCCAGGTCTCTGACCGTTACATCAACCGCGCGGTATTCCTGCGTTGCCAGGCGCGCGGCGGCCATCACAATCTTTTCCTGCTGCAATTGCCAAACCGCAAGCGCGGGCTGAATCACGTCGCGTTCACCGTACGCGACATCCATGAAGTGATCGGCGGCGGCATTGCCATGAACAAACATGACTGGAGCACGTTTATCGGCCCCGGTCGTCACCCGGTCTCTTCCGCCTATTTCTGGTATGTGAACAGCCCAACCGGCGGGGCGTTTGAGTACTACACCAACGACGACTACCTCACCGAGAAGTGGCAACCGCGCGAGCTGGAGCATTCGCTGGTCTCCTTTACCGAATGGGCGGTGGAAGGCGGTATCGACCACGACACCCGCCGCCAGCAGAAGAAGCCGGAGGCGGTATGACGGCGCGCATCGTAATTATCGGCGGCGGCCAGGCGGGCGGCTGGGCGGCGAAAACCCTGCGCGACGACGGTTTCGACGGTGAGATCTGCGTAGTGGCAGAAGAGGAGTGGGATTTCTACGAACGCCCGCCACTGTCAAAAGCCTCGCTGCTGGAAGCGTCCCCGACGCTGCCGCGCCTGTTCAGCGAGGAGGCACAGCAGGCGCTGAACCTGCGCTGGTATCGCCCGCTTCGCGCGCAGGCTATCGATCCACAAGCAAAAACCGTTGCGTTGAGTAACGGAGAGTCACTGAGCTACAACCAGCTTTTGATCGCCACCGGAGGCCGGGCGCGCCTGCCGGGAGACGCGTGGGCGACGCATCCGCAGGTGTATACCCTGCGCCACTGGCAGGATGCGCAGCGTCTGAAAAAGCGCCTGGCGCAGAGCCAAACGCTGGCGATTATCGGCGGCGGCTGGATTGGCCTGGAGATTGCCGCCTCGGCGCGCAAAAGCGGTATCGCGGTCACTCTGTTTGAACAACAGCCCGCGCTCTGTATGCGCTCGGTCAGCGCGGAAGTGTCCGCTGAACTGCTGGCAATACATCAGCAACAGGGCGTGGATGTGCGCACCGGATGTGGCGCGATTGAACTGGATGAAGGCGATAAAAATGCGGTGATCCACTGCGACGGCCAGCGTGAGATCTTCGATGCGGTAGTGGTGGGGATCGGCGTCGA
Source organism: Pseudocitrobacter sp. RIT415 (assembly GCF_003057695.2). NCBI lineage: Bacteria > Pseudomonadati > Pseudomonadota > Gammaproteobacteria > Enterobacterales > Enterobacteriaceae > Pseudocitrobacter > Pseudocitrobacter sp. RIT415. The sequence goes on from NZ_QBJC02000007.1 coordinate 44,269, forward strand.
TCTCAATCTGGAACTGGCACGCGATGCCGGGCTGAAAACCGATCGCGGCATTGTGGTCGATGCTCAGGGGCGCACGTCCGATCCGGCGATCTTCGCCGTGGGCGATGTGGCGCAGCACGCGCGTTACGGTCTGTGCGTGCAGTCATGGGCATTTGCGCAGAATCAGGCGGTGGCGACGGCCAAAGCGATGCTGGATGCCAGCGCGCCCGGTTACGACGACGTGCCGTGGCTGTGGTCGGATCAATACCAGCACAACATTCAGATCCTCGGCATTCCGCAGCCGAACAGCCGGACGGTGGTTCGCCGGGAAGAAAAAGGGCCGCTTTTCTTCTCGCTCAACGCTGACGGTACGCTGAATCAACTGGTGGCGTTTAACGATCCGCGCACCGTTAAGCTTGCGAAACGCTGGATGGCAAGCGGACGCGATCTGAACGCTGAGCCATTGGGCGATCCTGACTTTTCACTGATGTCACTACGCTAACCGCGACGTAACCCTCAGGGGGGAACATGAGCACATTAGAGAACAACACCGCGCCCGTAGAGGCGCGCGGTGAGGGCGTCTGCACGTCTGAAACGACCGTTCGCTGGGCTATTCCGCTGTCGCTGCTGGCCTGCGTCCTGTTGGCGTTTTTCGACAAAATCAGCATCGCCGCACTCTTTTCCGATAGCCATTTCCAGCAGGCGATGGGCATCGATTTTGACACCACGCGTCTGGGTATCCTGATGAGTGCGTTCCTGCTGAGCTACGGTTTTTCCTCCGTACTGCTGAGCGGGCTGGGCGACAAGATCGCACCGCTGCGTCTGCTCACCGGCATGATGGTGCTGTGGTGCGTATTGATGGTGATGATGGGCTTTACGCACAACTACACGCTGATGGTGACGCTGCGCATTCTGCTCGGCGTGGCGGAAGGGCCGCTGTTCCCGCTGGCGTTCGCCATTGTACGCCACTCCTTCCCGCAGCATTTGCAGGCGCGCGCCACCATGCTCTGGCTGCTCGGCACGCCCGTGGGGGCGGCAATTGGCTTCCCGCTTTCCATCTGGCTGCTCAATACCTTTGGCTGGCAGAGCACCTTCTTCACCATGGCGCTGCTCACTATCCCGGTGTTGATTCTGGTGCGCATTGGCCTGCGGGGCGTGCAGCTTGAGGCGAAACAGGCACCGACGCAACAGTCGCAGCTAACGCGTCGGGCGGCGCGTCAGGAGCTGTTTGTCAGCACTCACTTCTGGATGATTTGCGTCTTTAACATCGCTTTTCTGACCTATCTGTGGGGCATCAACGGCTGGCTGCCGGGCTACCTGATTAAAGGCAAAGGCATTCACCTGGAGCATGCGGGTTGGCTGTCGTCGATGCCGTTCATCGCCATGCTGCTGGGCGAAGTGATTGGCGCGTGGCTGTCCGATCGCGTCGATAAACGCGCAGCCGCCTGCTTTATCTCAATGGCAGGGGCGGCCATTGGCCTGACGGCGGTCATGCATCTGGATACGCCGCTGACCATCATCGCCGCCATGAGCTTCAGCACCTTTATGTGGGGCGTGGGCGCGCCGAACATTTTCGCTCTGCTGGCAAAAGCGACCCATCCACGGGTGAGCGCCACGGCGGGCGGTATTTTCAACGGGCTGGGAAACTTTGCCGGGGCGTTGTCGCCGGCGGTGATGGGGGCGCTGATCGCCTTCACTCACAGCATGGATTCCGGGCTGATCTTTCTGGTGGTGATGGCGACCGTAGGGTGCGTCCTGTTACTGCCGCTGCTTAAACGTTACTGAGGAGTGTGTCATGTCTGATTCAACCGTAAGCGCGAAAACCGGCATCAAGCCAGAAAATCTGACCATGGAAGAGTGGGTGGAGTCGCGTATTGCCCGCTTTGAAGGCCGTAAATATGACTGGAACGCGCTGAAGTTCCAGGCGGATTTTGACCCGAAATATCGCCGTGCGCAGATGCGTTATATCGGCACCGGGGCGACCGGTGTCGCCAGCGATACCAACACCGTGGCGGCGGAGCACTTCACCTTCTCCACCATGGTGCTGCCGTCGAAATGCGAAGGCCCGCTGCATTTGCACGATGATGTGGAAGAAGTCTTCTTCATGCTGAAAGGGCAGATCACCCTGATGATTCAGGATGGTGACAACTACACCGAAACGGTGCTGCGCGAGCGCGATCTCATCTCCGTTCCGGCGGGGATCTATCGCGGCCTGTTTAACCATGGCGAAGAAGAAGCGCTGATGTGCGTGATGCTCGGCACCAAAAAGCCGGAGATCCCAACCTATCCGGCAGACCATCCGCTGTCGAAAGTGAAACGTAACTAAGGAATTGCGATGACGGGTTTTCGTGAACAGGGCCATGGCATACCGGTGATGCTGCTGCATGGTATTAGCTCCGGCGCGGCGTCCTGGCATAAGCAGATGACGCTACCGGGCTGCCGCGTGCTGGCCTGGGATATGCCGGGCTATGGCGAAAGCCCGATGCTGGCAACCGAGCGGGCGAATGCGGGCGACTACGCCGATGCGCTCGCGCTGTTGCTTGACCGTGCTGGCATCTGGCAAACAGTGCTGGTAGGGCATTCGCTGGGCGCGCTGGTGGCCAGCGCCTTTGCCGCGCGTTACCCCGAACGGGTTGTGCATTTGCTGCTGGCTGACCCGGCGCAGGGTTACGGCAACGCGACGGCGCAAAAACGCGAGCAGGTATGGCGCAGTCGGGAACAGCAAATCGCGATGGGCGGTGAGATCCTCGCGCAAACCCGCGCGGCGGCCCTGCTGCAACCGGCGGCACACCAGGACGATGTGGCGACGGTGGCGGCAGGGATGCGACGTCTGCGCCCGGAAGGCTATCTGGCGGCGGCATGGATGCTGGCGCACGACGATATTCACCGCTGGCTTGAACAGTACGGCGGTGCGTTCAGTGTGTGCTGCGGTGAGCAGGACACCATCACGCCGCCGGAGGCCGCGCAGGCGCTGGCCGCACGCTACGGCATGCCATACACCGCCGTTCCGAAGGCCGGGCATGCCAGCTATCTCGATAACGAAACGACATTTAATCAATGGCTTTTGCAGGCAATGGAAGAGGTGCGCGATGAATGCACAAATTGAAGGGCGTGTAGCGGTAGTCACCGGAGGATCGTCGGGGATCGGTTTCGAAACCCTGCGCCTGTTACTGGGCGAAGGCGCAAAAGTGGCATTTTGTGGCCGTGATCCGGACAGGCTCGCCAGCGCGCACGCCGCGTTGCTCAACGAATTTCCGCAGGGCGAGATTTTCTCTGCCTGCTGCGATGTACTGAAAGAAGAGGATGTACAGGCATTCGCCGCCGCCGTTGAGGCGAATCTGGGCCGCGCCGACATGCTGATCAACAACGCCGGGCAGGGCTTCGTCGCCCATTTTGCTGACACCCCGCGCAGCGCATGGCTGCATGAAGCCGAGCTGAAATTATTTGGCGTCATTAACCCGGTGCAGGCGTTTTTAAGCCAGCTTGAAGCGTCGGATATCGCGTCGATCACCTGCGTCAATTCGCTGCTGGCGCTACAGCCGGAAGAGCACATGATCGCCACCTCCGCCGCGCGCGCCGCGCTGCTGAACATGACGCTCACCCTGTCGAAAGACCTGGTGGAGAAAGGCATCCGCGTGAATTCCATTCTGCTGGGGATGGTGGAATCCGGCCAATGGCAGCGCCGCTATGAGCAGCGCAGCGATAAAAGCCAGAGCTGGCCGGCGTGGACAGGCGATATCGCCCGCAAGCGCGGCATTCCGATGGGGCGTCTGGGTAAACCACAGGAACCCGCTCAGGCACTGTTATTCCTGGCGTCACCGCTGGCTTCTTTCACCACCGGGGCCGCGCTGGATGTCTCCGGCGGTTTCTGCCGTCACCTTTAAGGAGCAATGATGAAAAAGGTCATGTTAATTGGCTACGGCGCGATGGCCCAGGCGGTGATCGAACGTTTACCTGCCAACGTGGCGATCGGCTGGATCGTGGCGCGGGAATCACATCATCAGGCGATTCTGGATCGTTTTCACGGTGAGGTTACCCCGCTGGTTGATCCACTGGCATGCGATGCCGCGCCGGATCTGGTGCTGGAGTGTGCCAGTCAGCAGGCGGTGGCGCAGTACGGCGAAGCGGTCCTCAAACGTGGCTGGCATCTGTCGGTTATCTCTACTGGTGCGCTGGCGGACAGCGAACTTGAACAGCGGCTGCTGAACGCGGGCGGGAAATTAACCCTGCTGGCAGGCGCGGTGGCAGGCATCGACGGTTTATCGGCGGCAAAAGAGGGTGGCTTGCAGCGCGTCACCTATCAGTCGCGTAAAAGCCCGGCCAGCTGGCGCGGGAGCTACGCCGAACAGCTGATTGACCTGGCGACGGTGCAGGAAGCGCAAATCTTTTTCGAAGGCAGTGCGCGGGAAGCCGCACGCCTCTTTCCGGCGAATGCCAACGTGGCGGCAACCGTGGCGCTGGGTGGCGTGGGAATGGATGACACTCGCGTTCAGTTAATGGTTGACCCGGCGACGAAACGTAACACCCATACCCTGCACGTCGAGGGCCTGTTTGGCGAATTCCACCTCGAACTCAGCGGCTTGCCGCTCGCCAGCAACCCGAAAACCTCCACTCTGGCGGCACTGAGCGCGGTGCGCGCCTGCCGTGAACTGGCTCAGTGCTAAGAGGCTGATATGCAAGAACTCTCAATTTTTGTGGGCGGCGTCTGGCGACGCGGCAACGGCGAAGCGATGCAAAGTACGTTCCCGGCGGACGGTTCGCTGAATGCCACGCTTAACGCCGCCAGCATCGACGACATGAACGACGCGGTAAAAAGCGCCGAGCGCGCCTGGCGTGACCCGGCATGGCGCAATGCGCTGCCGCATCAGCGGGCGAAAGTGCTGCACAACGTGGCGGACATTATCGAATCGCGCGTGGAGGAACTGGCCCTGATGCAAAGCCGCGACAACGGCAAACCGTTGCCGGAAGCGCGTGGACTGGTAATGAGTGCGGCGGGAACGGCGCGTTATTTTGCGGCGGCCTGCGAACTGCTGGAGGGCGAATTGCCGACCCCGCGCATGGCGGAGGTATTAACCCTCAGCCGCTATGAGCCGCTGGGCGTAGTAGCGGCCATTACGCCGTGGAACTCGCCGATTGCCAGCGAAATGCAGAAGGTCGCTCCGGCGATTGCCGCGGGCAATGCAGTAATCCTCAAACCAGCGGAAGCTACGCCGCTGATGGCGCTGGAGCTGGCGCGTATTTTTGAACAGGCTGGACTTCCCGCCGGGCTGTTGAGCGTGCTGCCGGGGAAAGGCTCGGTGATTGGCGATGCGCTGGCGCGCCATCCTCTGATTCGGAAAATCTCTTTCACCGGCGGCACGACCACCGGGCGGCATCTGGCGCACGTGGCGGCGGAAAAACTGATCCCCGCCTCGCTGGAACTGGGCGGTAAGTCACCGACCATCGTACTGGAAGACGCCGATATCGAGCAGGCGGCGCGCGGCATTTGCTACGGCATTTTCAGTTCAGCAGGGCAGGCGTGTATCGCCGGTTCGCGTCTGTTTATTCACGCGTCGGTTTATCAACCGCTGATGGCGCGGCTGCTGGAATTAACGCGCGCGCTGCGCGTCGGGCACCCTCATCAGGAAGGCACGCACATTGGGCCGCTGATTAACGAAAAGCATCGCAAAAGCGTAATGGATTACGTCGCACTGGCGCAGAAAGAGGGCGGACGCGTGCTGTGCGGTGGTGAAATTCCCGCTGACCCGGCGCTTGCCTGTGGCAGCTATTTCCAGCCGACGATTATTGATGGCCTGAATAATCAGGCGCGCGTTTGTCAGGAAGAGATCTTCGGCCCGGTGCTGGTGGCGATGCCGTTTGCCGACGAAGCGTCGCTGATTTCTGAGGCGAACGCATCGGTTTATGGGCTGGCGGCGGGTATCTGGACGCGCGACACCGGACGAGCGCTGCGTTTAAGCGAGCAGCTGGAAGCGGGCACGGTGTGGATCAACACCTACAAAGTTTTCGCCATTTCGACCCCGTTCGGGGGCTTTAAAGAGAGCGGTCTGGGCCGCGAAAAGGGTATTCAGGGGCTGAAAGCCTGGATGCAACAAAAGAGCATTTATCTGGCGACGGGTAATAGCGTCAACCGCTGGTGCGACTAAGAATAAGGGTGAGTTATGAGTGAAATGATTACCGTCGGCGAGGCCATTGCCAGAACGCTGGAGCAGTATCAGGTAGACGCCATCTACGGCGTTATCTCTATCCACAACCTGCCGATTGCCGATGCCGTTGGGCAGCGTGGCAACATCCGTTTCGTCCCGGCGCGCGGTGAAGCGGGATCGGTGACGATGGCGGATGCGCACGGGCGTTTTTCCGGCCTCGGCGTGGCGCTGACCAGCACCGGCGCAGGTGCGGGTAATGCCGTTGGTGCACTGGTTGAGGCGATGAACGCCTGCACGCCGCTGTTGCATTTGACCGGCCAGGTGGAAAAAGCCTGGCTGGATGCGGATACCGGGTTTATTCACGAGACGCGCGACCAGCTAACTTTTCTGAAGGCCAGCTCAAAACGCGCCTACCGCATCAGCAATGCCAATCAGGCGGTAGCGATTTTGCATAAAGCGATTCAGGACGCACAGACACCGCCGTGTGGCCCGGTGTCGGTGGAAATTCCTATTGATATTCAGGGCGCGAAAATCCCCGCTTCGCTGGTGACGACCGCGATACGTCCGGCGACGCCTGCGGCGGTGGATGCCGCAACCGTTGATGCGCTGTGGGCGCAGCTTAAGCAGGCGAAGCAACCACTGTTGTGGTTAGGTGGTGGTGCGTTGGCGAGCGCCGCGGCAGTCAAAACGCTGGCGGATGCCGGGATGACGGTTATTTCCAGCACCCATGCTCGCGGTGTGTTGCCGGATAATCATCGCGCCAGCCTGCGCGCGTTCCATAACTCGCCCTCCGTGGAAGCGATGATGGAAACCTGTGATTTCACGCTGGTGGCGGGCTCACGTCTGCGCAGTAATGAGACCCGCTCCTGGACGCTGACGCTGCCGGAGCCGCGCGTGCAGATTGATATCGACCCGGCGGCGGCAAGCCGTAATTACCTGATGGATCAGACGATTATCGCTGACTGTGATGCATTGCTGACGGCGTTAGCCGCGAAAGCTCAGGGGCGTGAATGGGGCAACAGCGCGTGGGATGAGCAGGTGCAGCAGGCAGTCGTGGCGGCGGAACAAGGTTTGCGCGAGCAGTGCGGCGCGTATGCCGGGCTGAATGACGCTATTGAACATGCGCTGCCGGACGACGGCATTCTGGTGCGGGATATTACCGTTTCCGGCAGCCTGTGGGGCAGCCGTCTGTTCCGCGCCCATCAGCCGCTGAAAAATATTCACTCCCTCGCCGGGGCAATTGGTATGGGGCTGCCGATGGCGATTGGCACCGCCATTGCTAACCCGCAGCACAAAGTGGTGGGGCTGGTGGGGGATGGTGGCCTGAGCCTGAATCTGGGTGAACTGGCGACGCTGGCACAGGAAAAAGCCAACGTGACGCTGCTGATTATGAATGATGGCGGCTACGGTGTGATGCGCGGTATTCAGGATAAATACTTCGGTGGCCGTCAGTATTATAACGAACTGCACACGCCGGACTTCACCGCGCTGGCGCAGGCCATCGGCTTACAGGCGTGGACGGTTAATCGTGCGGAAGATTTTCAGGCCACGATGACAGAAGCACTGGCAATGCCGGGGCCGTCGGTGGTGGAAGTGCGAATGGGCGAGATTGGCGCGCTGCGTTTTGCCGGGCCGCCTCAGAAGACGTTGTATTAAGGTGCTGTCTTTATCCCCCTCACCCTAACCCTCTCCCAAAGGGAGAGGGAACAAACAGTGCGAGATGTACATTTTGCGCGGGGTTTTACCCTCTCCCAAAGGGAGAGGGAACAAACAGTGCGAGATGTATATTTTGCGCAGGGTTTTACCCTCTCCCAAAGGGAGAGGGAACAAACAGTGTGAGATGTGATATTTTGCGCAGGGTTTTACCCTCTCCCTTTGGGAGAGGGCAGGGTGAGGGTCAGAAGACGTTGAACGGGTATTCAACGTACACGCGAACCTCGTTCCCGCTCACGTTATAGTCGCTGGCGTTGTTAGAGACGCGCAGTACGGAGTAACGGACTTTGAATTTCAGATCTTTCGCCACACCGTCCTGAACCTGGTATTGCACCTGGTTGAACCATTCGTGTTCTTTACCGTTGCTGGTCTGTGACGTTTTGATGTTATCGCCGCGCACGTAAGCAGTGGTCCAGCTCAGGCCCGGTAAACCAAGACCCGCGAAGTCCAGGCCGTAAGATGCCTGCCATGAACGTTCATCTTCACCGTTAAAATCAGACCAGTAGGAGTTCGCCAGCCAGATGGTGTTGCCGCCATCGCCTACGCCGCCCTGGTTACGGTAGCCGCCATAGTTGTAACCGGTGCTGCCGCTGCTCTGTTGATAAGCAATTTTAAAGGTATGAATATCCCAGATATAGCTGGCTGCCAGGCTCCAGATGCTGTTGCTACGGCCGGTATCCAGCGATTCAGCATAGCCTGGGGTGAGGCGAGAGTTATAACCGTTGAAATCAAGAACCAACTGCTGGCCGGTGCTGAACGGTTGTTTGTAGTTCAGGCCCAGGTACTGTTTGTTCATCACATCTTCAATGTGAGATGCGTAGATTGCACCGCTGAACTGGTCGTTGAACTGGTAGCTCGCACCGCCGAAGGAGATGCTTTCGAGGCCAGAGTTATGGCTGTCGTCACTCTTACGCTGTTCGTCGGTGAAGTAACCGGCGTTCACTTCCAGGCCGTCAATCTCTTTCGAGGTCAACAGGGTACCGGTGTAGGTTTCGTACAACAGACGAGAATCATCCGCGGTCAGAATCGGCAGCGCCGGGCGCTGGGTGCCGTAGCTCAGTACGGTATTTGAGAAACGGGCTTTAACCGTCGCGCCAAATTTCGCGAGGTCAGATTTTGCTCGGCCATCGTTATCCTGAGCGAAGAAGTCGATCCCGCCCGCGCCGCTGCGGCCACGTCCACCGTCTAAACGCACGCCATACTGCGCAATACCGTCAACGCCAAAACCGACCACACCCTGGGTGAAGCCCGATTCAAAGGTCGCGACAATGCCCTGACCCCATTCGGCTTTATCTTTTAGTCCATCCTGGTAATCACGGTTGATATACGCATTGCGCAAAAATACATCTAAATGGCTGTCATCAACAAAGCCCTGGCTTTCAGATTGCTGGCTGGCAAATGCAGGTGTAGCGGCGATCAGGCCTAATGCAATTAACGATAATTTATTTTTCACGGCGGGAACGTCTCTGTCTGTCTATATTAAAAGTATTGAGTTCTTCGCGATATTCTCCTGAATGAAAAACGATTGCAATCATTATGTGTGTAAATGTTTCTTCACTATTGCCGGGTATGTCAGGCCACGGCTGGTAAGGCTTACAGGGGATGGACTATGGATTATATGGCATTGGTTTATTCTTAAGGAGAGAATGAACAGGAAGTTTGTAAATGACAAAATAAATATCTTTTGAAACGCGATCTTTTGAAATTATTTATTTGGCGATTTTCAGTTATTGTTAGCAAATCGTGCTATTTAATTAGCGATTGATGCGATTTAATGATGAATAAAATAATCGCATTAGCTTTGCACAATTATTGATAACGAGGTTAAACGGGCGGGGATGTGCGCGCTGAAGCCCTCACCCCGGCCCTCTCCCACGGGGAGAGGGAGAAAACCGGTGCAGAACGGTTCCCTCTCCCTCAGGGAGAGGGTTAAGGGAGTTACTTAATCCCGTCTGCCGCCAGACGCTGACGAATGTGCGCCGCACGTTCCTGCGATGCCGGGTGATCGTCAAACATGGAACTCTGACGACCGTCTTCCAGTTTCGCCAGTTTTTCAAAGCTGGTGGCAAGGCCGGTGGGATTAATGCCTCGTTTACGCAGCAGATCGTAAGAGTAGTCATCCGCTTCCGATTCCTGACGCTGGGAGAACTGGGAATTCACCAGTTTTTCACCCAAATCGCCAAGCTGCGATTGCGACAGGCTGCCTACGATGCCACCCGCTGATGCGGCGGCGGCGCGCAGGGCGTTGGTACCAATCGCCACCTGCATCCCTTTTTTCACGTGGCCCAGCGCAACGTGACCCATTTCATGGCCAATTACCGCTTCGACTTCGTTATCGGTCATGATGTCCATCAGGCCGCTATAAACACGAATACAGCCGTTTGCCATCGCAAAGGCGTTGACGTCTTTCGCCACGTACACCTTATAGTTCACCGGCTGACCGTTAATGTTATCACCCAGCGCGGCGGCAATTTTACTCAGACGCTTGCTGTAGTCGCTGGTAGAAGGGGCAATGGTAGCTTTTGCGTCCATATCCTTACAGGCCTGATCGCTCAGCGCTTGTACCTGTTCATCACTCAGCGAGAAGGCCTGAAAGGCACCCGCGCCGGAGTTTAACATGCCGTTTGAATCCATATTCTGACAGCCGCTCAGCAGCAGTGACGCACCCAGAGCCAGCACGATCGCACGTGTTTTCATGATGTTGTTCCGAACTCACTCATCTATATAAAATCTGAAAGTTGCTCCAGAGAAACGGAGCGAGAGATGCCTCTAGTATAAAGAAAATCCTTACAAATGAGCGAGGGGTTTGCACAGAGTGTGCCCTGTTCCGGAGATTTCTGAAGCGGCAAAAGGATGCTCCATGTACATGACTTGTCGCTTGGGTTACATTGTTGGCACTTTTTTCTGGCGTAGCCCAAAACGCGCAGTCGTCAAGTCGTTAAGGGCATGGCCTTCAACAGTCCGAACTGGAGTCAAAATGTCCTCACGTAAAGAGCTTGCTAATGCTATTCGTGCGCTGAGCATGGACGCAGTACAGAAAGCCAAATCCGGTCACCCGGGTGCCCCGATGGGTATGGCTGACATTGCCGAAGTCCTGTGGCGTGATTTCATGAACCACAACCCACAGAACCCTTCCTGGGCTGACCGTGACCGCTTCGTGCTGTCTAACGGCCACGGCTCCATGCTGATTTATAGCCTCTTGCACCTCACCGGCTACGATCTGCCGATGTCTGAACTGCAAAACTTCCGTCAACTGCACTCCAAAACGCCGGGTCACCCGGAAGTGGGCTACACCGCTGGTGTAGAAACCACCACTGGCCCGCTGGGTCAGGGTATTGCGAACGCAGTCGGTATGGCAATCGCAGAAAAAACGCTGGCGGCGCAGTTTAACCGTCCGGGCCACGACATCGTTGACCACTTCACCTATGCGTTCATGGGCGACGGCTGCATGATGGAAGGTATCTCCCACGAGGTATGTTCTCTGGCAGGCACCCTGAAACTGGGCAAACTGGTTGCGTTCTATGATGACAACGGCATCTCTATCGATGGTCACGTTGAAGGCTGGTTCACCGATGATACCGCTAAACGTTTCGAAGCCTACGGCTGGCACGTTGTTCGCGGTGTTGATGGCCACGATGCCGATTCCATCAAACGCGCAGTAGAAGAAGCGCGCGCGGTGACTGACAAACCGTCCCTGCTGATGTGCAAAACCATCATCGGTTTCGGTTCGCCGAACAAAGCCGGTACCCACGACTCCCACGGTGCGCCGCTGGGCGACGCTGAAATCGCGCTGACCCGCGAAAAACTGGGCTGGAAATACGCGCCGTTTGAAATCCCGTCTGAAATCTATGCTCAGTGGGATGCGAAAGAAGCAGGCCAGGCGAAAGAATCAGCCTGGAATGAGAAATTCGCGGCTTACGCAAAAGCCTTCCCGCAGGAAGCCGCTGAATTCACCCGTCGTATGAAAGGCGAAATGCCGTCTGACTTCGACGCGAAAGCTAACGAATTCATCGCTAAACTGCAGGCTAACCCGGCGAAAATTGCCAGCCGTAAAGCGTCTCAGAATGCGATTGAAGCGTTCGGCCCGCTGTTGCCGGAATTCCTGGGCGGCTCCGCTGACCTGGCACCGTCTAACCTGACCCTGTGGTCTGGTTCTAAGGCTATCAACGAAGATACCGCCGGTAACTACATCCATTACGGTGTACGTGAATTCGGTATGACCGCGATCGCTAACGGTATCTCTCTGCACGGTGGTTTCCTGCCGTACACCTCTACCTTCCTGATGTTCGTGGAATACGCGCGTAACGCCGTGCGTATGGCCGCGCTGATGAAACAGCGTCAGGTGATGGTCTACACCCACGACTCCATCGGTCTGGGCGAAGATGGCCCGACTCACCAGCCGGTTGAGCAGGTGGCCTCTCTGCGTGTAACGCCGAACATGTCTACCTGGCGTCCGTGTGACCAGGTTGAATCTGCGGTCGCGTGGAAATACGGCGTCGAGCGTCAGGACGGCCCGACCGCGCTTATCCTCTCCCGTCAGAACCTGGCGCAGCAGGAACGTACTGAAGAGCAGCTGGCAAACATCGCTCGCGGTGGTTACGTGCTGAAAGATTGTGCCGGTCAGCCGGAACTGATCTTCATCGCGACCGGCTCTGAAGTTGAACTGGCTGTTGCCGCATACGAAAAACTGACTGCCGAAGGCGTAAAAGCGCGCGTGGTTTCCATGCCGTCTACTGATGCATTCGACAAACAGGATGCGGCTTACCGTGAATCCGTCCTGCCGAAAGCGGTTTCCGCGCGTGTTGCAGTGGAGGCGGGTATTGCAGACTACTGGTTCAAATACGTTGGCCTGAACGGCGCTATCGTCGGCATGACCACCTTTGGTGAGTCTGCGCCGGCAGAACAGCTGTTTGAAGAGTTCGGCTTCACCGTCGACAACGTTGTTGCGAAAGCAAAAGCGCTGCTGTAATCGGTAAGATGTTGTATGAGAAGGGCCGCGAAAGCGGCCCTTTTTTTATATTTTCAGCGTCAAATGATCGCATCCCCGTAATCGGGATTTCTTCACCGGCTCGCCCATGGCATTGCACAGGTACGGTAGCCACTGCGCGGGAATAGGTAATTCCTCGGCTGAAGGGTTGTAAAGCCGCACCAGCGTTTGCCCGTACGGTACGTCAACGCCACTGACGATATAACCTTCTGGGAGCGCATCAATAATCTTCCGTCGCACGATCTCCTGCTGTGCAATATGCAGATCAACGTTATCCAGCCTCTGCAGACAACTGCGATCTTGCTGCCACTGCCAGAGTACAGGCGAGAAGCTATAGTGTTGCTGGCGAACGGCGAGCTGGGCGGGCGAAAGGGGGGCCAGGCAAAGCGCAAATTCAAAATGCAGTTTGCCGATAAGATTGCCTTCTGGCGTTGCCATTCGCTGTCCGGAGGCGCGACCCGGACGATAGAGCAGATCATCTTTGCCCAGATTGCCGGTACCGCGAAACAGCGTTACCCGCAGCTCTTCTTCATGATATTCATACTCTTTCAAACCACGGGCAAAAAAGTGGAAATCCGAATGTGCGCTTAACTGATGCATAAACGGTTCGCTATCGACAGGCATTTCGGCAAAGCCCATAGCGCTGTTGATGGTCTGGTTTTGACGCGTTATTGATCCGAAAGGCACATCGGCGGTTACTGCGTTTATCACTTTGCCGCTGTTAAAACGTAGCTGCAGACGATGCTCGCGTACCTGATTATCCACGCGCATTGCAAAACGGATGACATCTTCTTCGAGCGAAATGAGCAGATCTACAGCGACAGGATGCGTCGTTTCGCTACGCGTACAACGATCGTCGTTCAGACCTTCCGGCAAAGTGAGCGTGGCGCGCAGGTGCATCTCCTGACATTGCGGGTGGTGGTGTATCGCTACGCGCTGAAATGCCGAAAAGAGCAGGCCGTCATCATCGGGAAGGGGAGAAAAATCATAAAGATCGCCGTCATCGCTAATGTCATGAAGAAGAAGCAGGGGCTCTAATACGCGGCCCTGAATTTTGTCCTCCAGTCGCAATGCGTTGCGGTGCAGGCTCAGGCGATAACAGGTATTTTCAATCGCCATGGCGTCGGGCGTGTGAGTGAGCAAAGGCTGTGGTGCAGAGGCTGGGGCGACGAAAAATAGCGCCAGACCCAGTGGCGGAACCGGCGCATTCAGGATATCCACCACATTTTCGTAGTACCACGCCTGCTGTTCGGTTTCGACTTCGCCATCCGGGGTGAGCAATACGTGACGCGGGCGCTGAATTTTTTGCTGCTGACGTAAGACAACCCGCACCGGTTGGCCTGTTTCATCCAGCACGCAGAAGCTGGCTTGCGGCGTGATTAGCGTTTGCTGGCGCACCGTGACGGTTGGGCTGCTGGTGCCGTTGCTGAGCAGGAAACGGTAGTTTTTGTCTGGGGCGAGGTTCGCCAGAATCTGACGCGCGTGGAGGCTGTAAATGGCCTCGCCAATCTGTTGCGCCTGGCGGCAGCGGTGAAGGATATCGCGGTTGGTTTCGTCACTATTGCAGCCACCCATGCTGTCATGTGCGTGGCTTTCCAGCAGCCAGCGCCACGCCTGTTCGAGCAGTGCATCACCGTGTGCGATGCCGTTTAAACGGGCGATCGCCAGCATTGGTTCCGCCAGACGGGTCAGGATCTCTTCGGCATCGAAGTTGGCTTTTTTGATGTCGTAGCGCGATGAGCCAATACTTTTGTGCACGCGCGCGAAGCGTGGTATGCGAAACTCCCCGCGCCAGTGCGGTAACGTTTTGCCGTCTAATGTGGCAAAGAAGCGTTCGTAGCTGCTCACTTCCCAGCGATCCTGGCTGTGAAGGTTGATCGCGTTGATGAGCTTTTCAAAATCCGCATCGCAACTGACCTGATCGCCGCCGATCGGGCAGAGTAGATCCTCTGACGCCGTTAAGGTTTTCATTCGCGCGATCAGTGGAAAGGTCTCTTCATCCAGATGGTGGCGTGAGAAATTTCGCCAGCGGCCGCCGCGTTCCGGGTGCGCCAGCGAATAGCCGAACGGCGTGATGACGGTGGTCACCGTGTCGCCGTTAAGCGCCTCCCAACTCAGCTCTGTCGGGCCCATCACGTTGGGATCATACCCACGACGTAGCAAAATGGCGGGTAGGCCAAACGCGTGGGCGATTTGCGGGAGTTGCGCGTGGCTGCCAAAGGTATCGGGCAAATAAAGCACCTGCATGCAGTAACCCGCCTGTTTAGCATGATGCATACCGATGCGCAGGTTGCGGAACAGCGATTCAGTGCAGATGTTGAACAGGTCTGGTTGGGTGTACCAGGGGCCAATCAGCAAGCGCTTTTGGGCAACCAGCGCTCGGGCGCGCTCGGTCATTTCGGGTCTGAGACGAACGAAGTCATCGAAAATTGAGCTTTGCCCATCCAGATGAAAAACGAAACGCGGGTTGTTTTCCAGCGCCTCGATTAATTCGCTGAAGGCCTTGAGGGCAAACAGTTGGGTATCGAGCGTCGAGAAATACCATTCACGATCCCAGTGGGTGTGCGATACCGCGTGGATGGTGCGAGTGTCGTTCATTCGCTTTCCCCCCTATGGAAACGCAGTCGGTATTCAGCGTGAATATCTTCTTCATACCACATTGGGAAATTGGTTCCCCAGATGTTGTTGTAAAGCTGGCCATAAAGGCTGGTACTGGTGAGCGGGTGATCGTTAAAACAGAGTACGCGGGGTTCGTACAGCGCCAGCAGTGGGGCATCGACGGGTTCCAGCGTCCAGTGGCGACTGTTGGCTGA
This sequence comes from Pseudocitrobacter sp. RIT415, assembly GCF_003057695.2. Classification (NCBI taxonomy): domain Bacteria; kingdom Pseudomonadati; phylum Pseudomonadota; class Gammaproteobacteria; order Enterobacterales; family Enterobacteriaceae; genus Pseudocitrobacter; species Pseudocitrobacter sp. RIT415. The sequence continues at coordinate 59,904 of NZ_QBJC02000007.1, forward strand.
CTCAACTGCGTGCAGGTTACGGTTGCCATTTTTAATGATGTTATGCCAGTTCAGCGGGTAGCCCAGCTTATGGCACTGGCTGTACTGTGTGTCGGCAAGGCCGAGTTGCAGCCAGATCTCTTCCGGCAGGCGGTTTGCCTGTTTGCCAACAATACTGGCGCGCAGGGTGACATCGTGGCGAGTTTTACTAAAGCGGTACTCGATGCGGATCTCCTCTGGCAGGCGGATGATCAGGTTGTCGCTTGCCATCGGGCGTGTTATCGCCTGTAAGTACCAGGCTTCATCATCTTCACGCCAGCGTGTCTGATGTAGCGTGAACTCCACCTGTTGCGTGGTGATTGGTTGAGAATAGAGTTCTATGCCTGGTTTGGTGAAATCGGAGAGCGACCAGACGGAGGTCACCTCCATGTTTTGCATATAGCGCGCGCGGAACCGATCGTATTCCTGTGTACCCACCTGGCGGTAAATAAGCCGCCCAAAGGGAGCCTGAAGCTGTTCAGCGTCCTCTATTTGCAACGCCGCCAGGCTACCGTCCTGCGCCAGAGAGAGGGTGTAATCACCAAAGTGGAATGTGCGAGAAACCGTAACGTCACCTTTTACCTCAACGGGAACGGGCTGGCTTGCCTGCACCAGCGCATCGGGAAGATGGATAAATGCGCTTTCCAGATAGTTTCGCTGCTCCTGCCAGGAACGAGCAAAATGGCAATATCCCCGAATTTTGCGATGCGGTAATTTATCAACAAATTGCTGAATAAAGGCGTATTTCTCGGGCAACGGGTCGGTGACGTGGTCGGCTTTACGTGCGCTGTCAAACTCCTCGGGCAGATAGTGGCTGTAATCACCAAGATGCAGTTTGAGATCCATCCCCCAGGTGTGTTCCGGGATCATAAGCAGTGCATCCAGCGCCTGGGGGTTGGGCTGCGGCATTGATGCAAGCAGGTTTGTCAGCCGGCGGTAGCGGCTCACTTTCGCCGGGTCGGTGCCGATACCGTGGTTCCAGGTATCGCCCATCTCGGCTTCAATTACCGGCAGCGTATGACGGATAGTTTCCAGACGCGCGGCGAAGGTATCGAGTGTTGATGCGCTGACTTCCGCCTCCGGATAGCGCTCCCGGTAGCGATCGATAAGCTGCAATACATCGCTTGCCGAGGGCGGCGAGCAGTTGTCTTCTGCATGGCAGAAGACCAATAGTTCATCCAGCGCTTCGCACCAGGTTTCATTGCCATAGCCGCCGAAGGAGTAGTTAACGATGAGGCTACGATCGCCATATTTCCACAGAAACAGTGGCGGCACATCGGGCGGGCAGGAGGCCGGGTTAACGCCAAGATGCAAATAACGCACGCCTGCATCAGCAAGCCAGGGGATCAGCGTTTGCGGATGGCCGGGAACATCCGTCATTTTCGCGGCGATAGTGCGACGCCCGAAGCGCGCATCCAGCGCCTGACTATAAGAGAGACCGTGCTGCAACAATTGTGGCGTCAGCAGTTCGCTGTGCGTGGTGAACGGCAGCGCATGCCAGACGATATCACCCTGGTTAATTGCCTCGGTAAGGCGCGCCTGAGACGTGCGATCGGCCTTCTGGAAATAGCGATGGATAAGCCAGGAGCCGCAGCTCCAGATAAAGTTTTTTTGCCCGTTGCGGTTCACCTGTTGCGCCAGGTTAATGACCGATGGAATAAAGTCATTCAGATATTTATCTTCAATCACCTCGGCAAAATCGGTGAAGCCGATATCCAGATGCGTTTTATAGATAACGTGTACACGTTTCATTTTTCACTCCCTGAAAATGGGGTTGGTAATCAACTGGGTCGTCTGGTCGCGATTGACTCGCAGAAAAGCAAATGAGCTTTGACTGCAATCCACTTCCTGATTGATGTGGCCGTTACGGTTGTTAAGCAGGTGGATTTTCTTTTGCGTGTAAAGCAGAACCTGGTTGTCGGGATGGGTATCGAGATTGACCTGAAGCAGGGCACTGTCAGAGATATCACCGATATGGGCGTCGCCCATGACAAAGCGGTTTAATTGGGTTTCACTGTCGCTTTGCAGATAGCTTTGTCCACGTTCAAGTGCCTGCAGGATGTCCTCCCGCTCTGCGCTGTGCGCCCGTACGCGGATGCGCGGCAGAATCTGATCTTTTTCTTTATGGAAATCACTGCCTGCGGTGACGGGCATTTTGATGCCGTCGTAGAGCAACTGTAACCAGTACTGGAAGGTCATTTCATTGCCGGTGCCATCCCAGGGGCCATTCCACAGTTCCAGCCAGTCGTGGCCATGAAACGGCAGCATCCAGGGGCAGTAGTGACAGAAAGGGTGATTGATACCAATGCGTGCGCCGTTACGGCGAGCCTCGTCCATTTTGGCCGTGATATCTTGTTCGCTGAAATGGGGAAGAAAGCGCTCAACGGGCTGCGTCAGGCCAAGAAAATTAACGTGCCCGCGATCGGTGGTCAGCTCCATCCCCGGAATCAGGGTCAGAGGTGCGTTCATTCCCGCGATCAGCCGGTTTTGCGACGTGGTATTGTGATCGGTCAGACACAGGAAATCGAAATTCAGCCTCATCGCGCGCTCAATTAACGCATCGACAGAAAGCTTGCCATCACTGTGTTCAGAGTGAACATGCGTATCGCCCGTCAGCCAGCGCATTGTTTTACGCTGGAGTGTGATGTCGATATCGATGCGGCATTCGCCACGAATTTTGTACAAACCGAGCAGAACGGACCAGGTTCCTGTATAATGGGCGTGTGGAGATAGCCTGGCGTGGCGAATGATTCGCTGATAATCAGCTCTTTACGCGCGCCGCCGCTCCAGCCAATGATGTCATCGCCGCGAGCGAGGCCCAGATCCACCACGTTACCTTCACTAAAGCGGTAGTTGATAATCAGCCGCTCAACCTCGCCATCGATTTCAAAGGTAACGGGCCTGAGCTGTTTCTCGTCATAAGGATGAACCACAACGGATTGATGCAGGGTAGTGGATCCCATTACGCCTCCCCCAGCAGTTCTTTGCAGTCGCCGGCGATCATCACCACTTCGGCACCATAAATGACTTGCAGACCTTTCTCACTGACGTGAACGACGCCTTTCGCGCGCAGGTTTTTTTTCCAGACGTCATCGCTGGCGACACGAGAGGAGTCAATGACCTCAACACGCAGCCGGGAAATACAGTTATCAAACTGCGAAATATTGTGCGGGCCGCCCAGGGCATCGATAATCTGCTGGGCGAAAAGAGGGGATTGCGGCGTGCTGGCATTCACTTTGTCTTTAAAATCTTGCTTGCTGAATAGCCTCACATCTTCGTCTGCGGCGGAGTCCTCTTCACGCCCTGGCGTCATTACGTTGAAACGCGTAATCAGATAGCGGAATAAAAAATAATAAACGGCGAAGAAGAGTGGGTTCAGCCACAGGTAGCCCCACATATCGAGTTTATCCGGCTGGAGCAGAACGGGAAGAATGTCCTTCAGGCAGCCGCCATACACGGAAATATTCGCCATTTCCGACAAAACAAAAATCAGGCCGGTCAGCGGTACGTGCACAAAGTAGAACAGCCACGGCGCGACGAACAAAAAGGTGTATTCAATGGGCTCGGTAATGCCAAACAGCATCATGGTCGCGACGACAGGGAGCAGTAAGCCGGCAACCACTTTTTTATGACTTGAGCGTGAGCAGTGGTACATCGCCAGCGCAGCACCGGGGAGCGCACCGAAGTGAATCACTACGCGGCCAGATTGAAAACCGCGTACCAGTAGCTCGTGTGAGGATTCGCAGCCCAGTTGCGCCATATAAATATTGGTGGTGCCGCTAACCAGATTGCCGCAAATCTCCATTGTTCCGCCGAGTTCGGTCAAACGGATAGGCGTGGTGATGAGATGGTGCAGCCCTACGGGCAGAAGCGATTTGTCAGCAATCGCCCAAATAAAGGTGCCAAACAGACCGGAATCGCCGATCATTTTACTGAACTGCGCCAGCATCCAGCCAATAGGCGGCCAGATGAAATAGAGCAGCACGCCCATCAGCGCCCCGACAACCAGCGTCACGATAGGAACCGTACGCGTACCGGCAAAAAATGAGAGCACCAGCGGCAGCTTCACGTTATACAAGCGATTGTGCAGCCAGGCGGTAGTCAGGCCAACCGCCATTCCGCCGAAAACGCTCATGCGATAGGTGAACATGCCCAGCTCGGTAGTATAGATAGAGGCCTTCTGCACGGCAGAGACGGGGGTCATGTGCTGCTGAGTGATAAACCAGTCAGCGGTGGTGGTTTGCGCACTGATGCCCTGGGAATCCAGCAGCGTGTTGAGGATGTAGTGCATTGCCATAAAGCAGACCGCGCCGGAAAACGCGGCCCAGGCTTTCTCTTTCTTTGCCAACCCGAACGCGACGCCAATGGAGAAAAAGAGCGGAAGATTGCGAAAAACCACATCGCCAGTGGCTTTCATGACGCTAAACGCGATGTATCCTGGCGAACCTTTGCTGATAAGCGAGGAGAGATGCAGCGCCGCAAGGGTTTCTGTATTGGTGAAGGCGCTGCCAAAGCCCATAAACATGGAGCCGATGGTGATAATTGATATGGGGACCAACATGGCCTGGCCAATCATTTGCATCTGCAGCTTCATAAATTATCCTTGTGAATATTTCGTCCGACGATAAATCGGATGAATTCCTCTGTTTTTATTCGCGACCTTCTGAATTTTTATATTTATTATGTAAATGTAATTAAGGTGATTTTTATTGATGGCGCTAATAATTATTAGCCATCATGCAGGCGCATGGTTGCTGCATTTAAAAAACAAGAGGGGAGTTTATCATCGTAAAAACTGGATTTTGTGACAGGGGCAGCGATAAATAAATATTGATAATATCTATATTTCTTGTGTATTTATTTATGCCTAAGAAAAGCCCCACCGAAGCGGGGCTAATCAAGGGGCAACGTTAGCCAGTTTCAAGTTTAAGAATAGCGGTGTGGCATCCCTCCTTCGCTCTGCGTATTTATAACGCGATTAACCAAAGAGGGTTGTAAAGCGTGATGTATCATTGACGATACAATTAAATGAAGTACAACCATCAACACTGCGAATTTCAGAATATCCATACCGCAAATCCTGCTTGAAGCGGCAAGCGTCAGCGGCTATCCTAGACCTGTTTGGAGTCATGGATCACCCCCGTAGTTTGCCTGTATTTATACCGCAACGACGGGGGTTTTCTTTATCCAGTGCAAGGAGCCGCACGGAAAAAGTCCCCGCGCCGTTGCACCTGCCGATGACTGACGCATCGACACGCAAATTTTACCCTTCATTTCGCTTAATCACTCATTCAGAGACAGTCTGAATCCGTACTCGCTCTTTATTCCATCGCTCAACCTGTTCTGGCATAACGCTGTGAATTATTCCTGTAGAAATGTGATGTATGTCAGATTCCTGGTGCGTTTGTCTGGACAATCATTCCTTTTATTCCAGCTTTCGCTTATTCTGGCTGAAGCGTTTCAGTTGTTGAAGTGTTCGACATTTGACCAATCAGTCACTGTTTGTGGCAGGTAAGGTTTCCCGGAATGAATTGCTGCATTACTCTGTCAGCCACATTGCTTTGGGATGACCTTGCAGGAGACCTATGACCGTACGCGTAGCGATTAATGGCTTCGGTCGCATTGGGCGTAACGTGGTTCGTGCTTTGTATGAATCCGGACGCCGTGCGGAAATCACCGTGGTGGCAATCAATGAACTGGCGGATGCTGCGGGCATCGCACATTTATTGAAATATGACACCAGCCATGGCCGTTTTGCCTGGGATGTGCGCCAGGAACGGGAACAGCTGTTTGTCGGCGGCGATAGCATTCGTCTACTGCATGAGCGCGAGATTAACGCGCTGCCCTGGCGTGAACTGTCGGTTGATGTGGTGCTCGATTGTACCGGTGTGTACGGTAGCCGAGCTGATGGCGAAGCCCATATCGTCGCAGGCGCGAAGAAAGTGCTCTTTTCACATCCCGGTAGCAACGATCTCGACGCAACGGTGGTGTATGGCGTAAACCATGATGCGTTACGCCCTGAACATCACATTGTCTCCAATGCCTCCTGTACCACGAATTGCATAATCCCCATTATAAAATTGTTGGATGATGCCTGGGGCATTGAGTCAGGGACGGTCACGACTATCCACTCTGCCATGCACGATCAGCAGGTGATCGATGCCTACCATCCTGACCTGCGCCGCACGCGTGCCGCCAGTCAGTCGATCATTCCGGTGGATACGAAGCTTGCCGCAGGGATTACACGTATTTTCCCGCAGTTTAACGACCGTTTTGAAGCGATTGCGGTGCGCGTACCGACGATTAACGTCACGGCAATCGACCTTAGCGTTACGGTAAAAAATCCGGTAAACGCTAATGAAGTCAACCAGTTGCTGCAAAAAGCAGCACGGGATGCATTTCATGGTATAGTTGACTATACGGAATTACCGTTGGTCTCAACAGATTTTAACCACGATCCGCACAGCGCCATTGTCGATGGCACGCAGACGCGAGTGAGTGGAGCGCACCTGATCAAAACATTGGTCTGGTGCGATAACGAATGGGGCTTTGCTAACCGAATGCTCGACACTACGTTAGCGATGGCCGCACAAGGTTTCAGGTAGGACGCGAATGCGTCTGCAAAACTTTAGAATCAACGAGAGGATTCACCATGTCTGTAATTAAGATGACCGATCTGGATCTTGCTGGTAAACGTGTTTTTATCCGTGCGGATCTGAACGTACCAGTTAAAGAAGGGAAAGTAACCAGCGACGCGCGTATCCGTGCTTCTCTGCCAACCATCGAACTGGCCCTGAAACAAGGCGCGAAAGTGATGGTAACCTCCCACCTGGGTCGTCCGACCGAAGGCGAGTACAACGAAGAATTCTCTCTGCTGCCGGTTGTTAATTACCTGAAAGACAAACTGTCTAACCCGGTACGTCTGGTTAAAGATTACCTGGACGGCGTTGAAGTTGCTGCGGGTGAACTGGTTGTTCTGGAGAACGTTCGCTTTAACAAAGGCGAGAAAAAAGACGACGAAGCACTGTCCAAAAAATACGCTGCACTGTGTGACGTATTTGTAATGGATGCTTTCGGTACCGCTCACCGCGCGCAGGCTTCTACTCACGGTATCGGCAAATTTGCTGACGTTGCGTGTGCAGGCCCGCTGCTGGCTGCTGAACTCGATGCGCTGGGTAAAGCACTGAAAGAACCGGCTCGTCCGATGGTCGCTATCGTTGGTGGTTCTAAAGTGTCGACCAAACTGACCGTTCTGGACTCTCTGTCTAAAATCGCTGACCAGCTGATCGTTGGTGGTGGTATCGCGAACACCTTCGTTGCCGCTCAAGGCCACAGCGTCGGTAAATCCCTGTACGAAGCTGACCTGGTTGATGAAGCCAAACGTCTGCTGACCACCTGCGATATTCCGGTTCCGACTGACGTTCGCGTGGCAACTGAGTTCTCTGAAACGGCAGCAGCGACGCTGAAATCCGTATCTGACGTGAAAGAAGACGAGCAGATCCTGGATATCGGTGACGCATCTGCACAGCAGTTGGCTGAGATCCTGAAAAACGCGAAAACCATCCTGTGGAATGGCCCGGTTGGCGTGTTTGAATTCCCGAACTTCCGTAAAGGTACTGAAATCGTGGCTAACGCTATCGCAGACAGCGACGCGTTCTCCATCGCAGGCGGCGGCGATACTCTGGCTGCAATCGACCTGTTCGGTATCTCTGACAAAATCTCCTACATCTCCACTGGCGGTGGCGCATTCCTCGAATTCGTGGAAGGCAAAGTACTGCCAGCAGTTGCAATGCTCGAAGAGCGCGCTAAGAAGTAATGTTTGAGCAGGCGGGGAAACCCGCCTGTTTTTCAGCGCGCTACATAGCTCGCGCTTCTTTTTCTAACGGCCGAAGATACAGATAGGACTCGTAAACATGTCTAAAATTTTTGATTTCGTAAAACCTGGTGTTATCACTGGTGATGACGTTCAGAAAGTGTTCCAGGTAGCAAAAGAAAACAACTTTGCACTGCCAGCAGTAAACTGCGTGGGCACCGACTCCATCAACGCCGTTCTGGAAACCGCTGCGAAAGTTAAAGCACCGGTTATCGTTCAGTTCTCCAACGGTGGCGCAGCATTCATCGCAGGTAAAGGCGTGAAAACTGACGTTCCTCAGGGTGCAGCAATCCTGGGCGCAATCTCTGGTGCGCATCACGTTCACCAGATGGCTGAGCACTACGGTGTTCCGGTTATCCTGCACACTGACCACTGCGCGAAAAAACTGCTGCCGTGGATCGATGGCCTGCTGGACGCGGGTGAAAAACACTTCGCTGCTACCGGCAAACCGCTGTTCTCTTCTCACATGATTGACCTGTCTGAAGAGTCTCTGCACGAAAATATCGAAATCTGCTCCAAATACCTGGCGCGCATGTCCAAAATGGGCATGACCCTGGAAATCGAACTGGGTTGCACCGGTGGCGAAGAAGATGGTGTGGACAACAGCCACATGGACGCTTCTGCACTGTACACCCAGCCGGAAGACGTTGATTACGCGTACACCGAGCTGAGCAAAATCAGCCCGCGTTTCACCATCGCCGCTTCCTTCGGTAACGTACACGGCGTTTACAAACCAGGTAACGTGGTTCTGACCCCGACCATCCTGCGTGATTCTCAGGAGTATGTTTCTAAGAAACACAACCTGCCGCACAACAGCCTGAACTTCGTCTTCCACGGTGGTTCCGGTTCTTCTGCTCAGGAAATCAAAGACTCCGTAAGCTATGGCGTAGTGAAAATGAACATCGATACCGACACCCAATGGGCGACCTGGGAAGGTATTCTGAACTACTACAAAACCAACGAAGCTTACCTGCAGGGCCAGCTGGGCAACCCGAAAGGCGAAGACCAGCCGAACAAGAAATACTACGATCCGCGCGTATGGCTGCGCGCTGGCCAGACCAGCATGAGCGCTCGTCTGGAGCAGGCTTTCAAAGAACTGAACGCGGTTGACGTTCTGTAATTTGACGCAGCATGATTGATAAAAGGCTTCCTCCGGGAAGCCTTTTTTTGCTTTAAAAACAAAGCATTATTCTGAAATGCACGTCCCTTTTTGCCCTGCAAGGATCTCTGGCGCATCTTTCAGCGCGCCAATAAACGCCGCATTGCCTGTTTGCGTTACAAACTGAATGACCGCAGCGGCCTTTGGCCCCATCGCCCCGTCCGGTGCGGCGAACGGTGCCAGTTCTGCCGGGGTAACGTGACGTAAAGCGCGCGCCTGTGGCGTACCCCAATTTTCATACACCGCATCGGCATCGGTCAAAATAAGCAAATGATCAGCGCTGATTGCCTTAGCCAGCACGGCCGCGGTCAAATCTTTATCAATTACGGCTTCAGTACCCTGATAACCGCCCCCTTTTGCAATGACCGGAATCCCCCCGCCTCCGCAGCAAATCACCAGATGCCCGTCATCCATTAGCGTACGGATCGCCTCACTATCGATAATTTTTAAAGGGGTGGGTGAGGCAACCACGCGGCGGATGTACTGGCCGTCAGCCTTCATTTGCCAACCATAGCGTGCCTGAAGCTCGGCTTGTTGTTCTGGCGGATAAACGGGTCCGATATATTTGCCCGGCGATGCAAACGCAGGGTCATTCGGATCGACTTCTACACGAGTCATCAGCGTGGTGACCGGGCCGCTGCTGCTGGCGGTAAGCTCCTGCGCAATCGCAAATCCGATCATTCCCTGACTTTCGGCAACCAGGATATCCAGTGGCCAGGCTGGCGCATCCTGATAGGCGGCATTCTGTAAGGCCAGTAGTCCGACCTGCGGGCCGTTACCGTGAACGATCACCAACTGATAATCACGCGCCAGCTGGGCCACCATTTGGGAAAAGAGTTGGATACTTTTCTGTTGATTCTCGGCACTGAGAATCTCACCACGTTGTAATAACGCATTGCCCCCAAGGGCAATGACCAGTTTCTTTTTCATTGTTGCCTCACAAAATAGATGATGTCGCGCTCAATATAGTTTTTCTATTTCTATTCGTTGTGACGGCGATAATGATTTAATTATCGCGAAAAATAACTTGTCAATCACTGATGTTTTAATTGCTTTTATAAAACTAAATTTAAAAATGATTATTAGACTTTTTTTAATAATTACGCGTTGAGTTACCAGGAATTTATAACAATGGTTTTAGTGTGACTTTGCTCAAATGAAAAGAGGGTTAACCCCGATATGGTTAAGTCAGTTTAAACATCAAGCCTCCTGACAGAGGCATTCAGCGGTAATGATTACCGGGAGTTCACTTATGTCTGATTCATGTGAAGTGACTGATGTCACAAAAAGAAAAGGAATACCGGCCTGGTGGGTCACAGTATTTCTGTTCTGGCTGGGCTGGATTTTCATGTATGCCGACCGTACCGTTCTGAATCCGGTAATGGGGGAACTGGAAAAAGAGTTTGGCTTAACAGGAACACAGTTGGGTATTCTTAATTCCGTATTCTATTTTTCCTACGCCTTATTGCAGGTACCCGCGGGGATCCTTGGCGATAAAATCGGTAAGAAAAAGGTTCTGGTTCCGGGATTTATTTTATTTGGCGTCTTTACTGCGGTAACAGGCTGGGCAAAAAGCTGGTACACATTGCTGTTTGCCCGCGTGGTAACCGGGGCGGGCGAGGGAACCTATTACGGCCCGCAATATGGCCTCTCTTCCGAGCAAATTCCAAAGAAATTCCGCTCGCTGGGTAGCGCCATCATTAACAGCGGTATGGCGTTTGGTATTGCGCTGGGCCTGATGACCTCAAGCTGGCTGGTCTACGATCAGGGCCATTCCTGGCGGATGCCGTTCTATGCGATGGCAGTGCCCTCCGTGCTCGTCGGACTGGCCATCTGGTTTTTTGTTAAAGAGAAAAAACGCACAGCGGCTGTTGACGGTAAGCCCGTTCAGAAAGGTAAGTTTAGCGATCTGCTGAAAAACCGTAATTTGATTCTTACCTATATTATGGTGTTCTGTAGCTTGTTCGGTTTCTTCGTCATACTGACCTGGCTCCCTTATTATTTGCAAAATGAACGTGGTATTGCGGGTAGCGAAACAGGCTTTATTTCTTCACTGGTTGCGTGGATCTCTATCCCAGGTGCGCTGTTATTCTCCAGTCTATCGGACAGATTAGGAAAACGTAAGCCATTAATTATGTTCCTGGTGCCGGTTGCCATTCTCAGCATGCTATCCATCGTCTGGATGCCAAATATGACCGGCGTTGTTGTGGCCCTGTGCGTTTATGGTCTGGTGGGGAAACTGGCGCTTGACCCGGTATTGGTCGCACTGGTTGCTGATAGCGTAGATGAAAATAATTACAGCACCGCCTTTGGCTTATTTAATTTCATCGGTATGAGTTCATCAATTCTTGCACCGATTATTGCTGGTGCAGCACGTGATATGACCGGAAGTCTGGCCTCCAGTTTTTATGTTTCAGCCGTCTTATTGGCTATCGGCCTGGTTGCCATGCTGTTTTTAAAAGAAAAACGTACATAAGAGGTAGCGGTAATGATTTACGCCTTTATTAAAAAGGGAAGTTTTCAGGACTCCGTCAGCCTGATGATTATTTCCCGCAAACTGAGCGAACGCCCGGAAGTGGATCAAGTGTCGGTAATGATGGGTACGCCCGCAAATAAATCAATGCTGGAATCTACCGGTTTCTGGCATGACGATTTCGCGGATGCCACACCCAACGATATTTGTGTGGCGGTGCGCACTGAAACAGAACAACCGGCGATTATGGATTTAATTCGTGAGCAACTGGAGAAAGAACTTAGTGCCATTGCCAATGCTTCAGGTAGCTCGCAGCAACTACTGAAAGCCCGACGCTGGGAAAGCGCGTGTCAAAAATTGCCGCAAGCCAACTTGTTGCTGGTCTCGGTAGCGGGAGAGTACGCCGCCTCGGTGGCGAAAGAGGGTCTGCTCGCAGGCAAAAACGTGATGTTGTTTTCCGATAACGTCCCGCTGGCGCAAGAGGTGGAGCTGAAAACGCTGGCGCGTGAGCGTGAACTTATCGTCATGGGCCCAGACTGTGGTACCGCGATGATAGCCGGGAGCCCGCTGGCCTTCGCAAACGTGCTGCCGAAAGGCGGGATTGGCGTGATTGGCGCATCGGGTACGGGGATTCAGGAGATCACCTCGCAGGTGGCACTGCATCAACAGGGCATTAGCCATGCGATTGGCCTCGGCGGACGTGACTTAAGTGCCGATGTCGGCGGCATTAGCGCGTTAACCGCGCTTGAGATGCTGGCTTCTGATGAGGCCACTCAGGTGATTGCCTTTGTTTCCAAGCCTCCGTCACCGCAGGTTCGCACGCGAATTATTGCCGCGATGCAGAACGTCGGGAAGCCCGTCGTGGCACTCTTCCTCGGCAGTAAGCCGGAACAGCGCCGAGAAGGGAACGTCTGGCTGGCGAACTCGTTGTCGGAAGCCGCACGTCTGGCGGTATTGCTCATGCGGGTCGCACAACAGCGACAGATTCAACCGGAAGTGGCGGGCAAAGGCATTTATGGGCTGTACGCCGGGGGAACCCTGGCAGCGGAAGCCGCAATGTTGCTCTCTGCGGGGTTAAATGTGCCGGTGAGTGAAAGCCACGCGCAAGGCGTGATGCTGGATGCTGGCGGCCATCGAATTGTTGATTTGGGGGATGACAGTTACACCCTCGGCAGGCCGCATCCGATGATTGATCCAACCACCCGCAGTATCGAAATCGAAAAACTGGCCGCACTACCGGATGTTGGCGTGCTGCTGCTGGATGTGGTGCTCGGCTACGGAGCCTGTGAAGACCCGGCGGGAGCGGTGGTTGAAACCCTGGAACAGGTACGCACACGCCGTGCCGCGCCGCTGGTGACCATCGCCACCCTGACGGGCACGGATGGCGATCCGCAGGGGCGTGCCGCGCAAAGCGAAAAACTCCAGGCTGCGGGCGTTGCGGTCGTCGAGACGTTAGAAGAGGCGATTCTGCTGGCTATCAGCCTGACGCATCATCAGGAAAGCCGTCCGGCAGAAAAACAGTATCCGTTGCTGGATGGCGTGCAGGTTATTAACGCCGGTTTACGCAGCTTCGCGCTGGATCTGCAAAGCAGTGGCACACCCGTTGTGCACTATCAGTGGGCGCCTGTTGCCGGTGGTAACGCGCATCTTGCCAGTCTTCTCAAACAGTTACATTAAGTTAGAGGTACGGATATGTATTCATCTATTGCACAGGCTAACGAAGCCATCATTGAACGCATTAAAGCGGCCCGCCCGCATTGGGTAGCTGTTCGCCCCGCTAAGGAAGTCGTTACGACGCTGGCATCAGGCCGCAAACTGCTTCACGCCGGGCCGCCAATTGCCTGGGAAGAGATGACCGGGCCAATGCGTGGCGCCTGTATTGGGGCATCACTGTTTGAGGGTTGGGCTGCCTCGGAAGAAGAGGCCGTGCGCTTGCTTGGTCAGGGGGAGGTCGAGTTCATCCCTTGTCATCATGTGGGGGCCGTGGGGCCAATGGGCGGCATTACTTCTGCGAATATGCCGGTTCTGGTGGTCAAAGATGTAGTCCATGGCAATCACGCTTGCTGCAACCTGAACGAAGGCATTGGCAAGGTGATGCGCTTTGGTGCCTACGGTGACGATGTCCAAAAACGTTTGCGCTGGATGCGCGATACGCTGGCACCGGTACTTCAGGATGCAATTGGCAAGCTGGAAAACGGCGTCGATCTCACCGCGCTGATGGCGCAAGCCATCACCATGGGCGATGAATTCCATCAGCGAAATATCGCCGCCTCTTCGTTACTTTTGCGTACACTGTCGCCAGTGATCGCGGGTCTGGATCGCCCCAAAGCCGAAGTGATTGAGGTATTACAATTCCTGAGCGTGACCGATCAGTTCTTCCTGAACCTGGCGATGGCTTACAGCAAGGCGGTGATGGATGCCGCGGCGGTGATTAAAGCGGGCTCGGTGGTGACGGCGATGACGCGCAACGGTCGCGAATTTGGTATTCGCGTGAGCGGTACCGGCGCTCGCTGGTTCACCGCGCCGGTCAACACGCCGCAGGGGCTGTTCTTCACTGGTTACAGTCAGGCCGATGCAAACCCGGATATTGGTGATAGTGCGATCACTGAAACGCTGGGTATTGGGGGTGCGGCGATGATTGCGGCACCGGGCGTAACCCGCTTTGTTGGCGCAGGAGGCATGGGCGCGGCGCTGGAAACGTCGGAAGAAATGGCGGAGATCTACCTTGATCACAACCCGCTATTCCAGATCCCTTCCTGGGATTTTAAAGGCGCGTGCCTGGGGCTGGATATTCGCCGCGTCGTGGAAACGGGCATTACGCCGCTGATTAACACCGGTATCGCACACCGCGAGGCGGGTATTGGTCAGGTTGGCGCGGGCACCGTACGCGCACCGCTGCTTTGCTTCGAAAAAGCGCTGGAAGCGCTGGCGGAGTTGCACCACATCACCGCGTAACAAAAACAGGGGCGGCGCTGCCGCCCCGGAGTGCCGCTGATGAAAATCATTAATGCTCTGGCGAGTTCCGGGCTATCTCATTTACCCGATGGCGAATGGACGTTGCACAGCCGCTTCTCACAGGCAATAAACTACTGTCGCCCGGATGGCGAGCTGTTAACGCTTTTCCGTTTCGGCAAAGGAATGGGCCCGGTGGGGGTATTGCTTTCAACCCGTCACTTTGCAGACTGTTTTCACCTTTCGCGAGTTATCAAGCAGGGCAATTTGCTTTGGGGAGGGAGTATTCTGATTCGCCCACGTCGCGTGCTTTCACTCACGCCGGAAGTGGCCGAACTCAGGCAGGATAACGTACACGTCTCGCCTCATTTGAGTGGATTGTGCGGCGCGCTGAATCAGCCACTGGCAGCCATGCCGATTTTTGACCGTTTTACGCAGGAACTGGAACGCTGGCAAAACGGTGAAATGCCGAACTGGTCATGGTTGATTGGCTGCGGCCCCGGACTGACGCCAAGCGGTGACGACATGCTGGTGGGGGCGCTTGCTATACTTCACGCGGCAGGTCTTGCCTCACCGCAGCGTCCATTTTTACCCCCGGCGGATCAACTCGCTCATCTCACAACTTCGGTAAGCTGTCGCTATCTTAACAGCGCACGTCACGGCACGTTCTCAACGCCAGTGTTAAGGTTGCTACGGCGATGGCAATCTATACGCAACGCACACTTTGCGGTTCAGCGTTTGCTGAACGTTGGGCACACGTCTGGGGCGGACATCTTGTTGGGAATGGCGATGGCGCAACAGGGGTTGCGGCAGAGGGAATCAAGGAGAGTGCATGCTCGATCAGGAAACAATTCGTACGTTTATTCGGGTCGCTGAGACGGAGAGTTTTTCTCGTGCGGCCAGCTCGCTGCATAAAACACCGGCAGCGATCAGCTATCGCATTAAAACCCTCGAAGAGCAGGTCGGCACGCAACTCTTTTTACGCACCACTCGCTCCGTCAGCCTCACCCGCGCCGGGCAGCATCTGCTTGAGCACTGCCGTCAGTGGCTCAACTGGCTGGATGCCATGCCGGATGAGCTACAGCAAATCAACGCGGGCGTTGAACGGCAGGTGAATATTGTAATCAATAATCTGCTTTATCAACCGCAAACCACCGCAGACCTGCTCACCTGGCTGCATCAACAGTTTCCTTTTACCCGCTTTCAGATTTCGCGTCAGGTCTATATGGGCGTGTGGGACTCTCTGCTGTATGACGATTTTCAACTGGCGATAGGCGTTACGGGGTCGGAATCGCTTTCTAATAACATTTCATTGCTGCCGCTGGGCGATATCAGCTGGCAGTTTGTGGTGGCAGCCACCCATCCGCTTGCCACTCATCCCGTCAGGCTGCTGCCGGATGATGTGCTGCGGCGTTATCCCGCCATTAATATCGAAGATACCTCCCGAACCCTGACGCGGCGGGTGGCATGGTTGCTGAGTGGGCAAAAAGAGATCAAAGTGCCCGATCTCAGCACTAAGCTGGCCTGTCATTTAAGCGGCCTTGGGGTCGGTTTTCTGCCGGAACGGATGTGCCGCCCCTATGTGGAATCGGGAGCGCTGGTGGCCCGCGAGGTTGTTCATCCGCGCCAGCCTTCACCGCTTTCAATTGCCTGGAAGAATGCTGGCAGCGGCAAGGTGGTGAGCGAAATTGCAGAAGTCTTTAAGCAGAGAAACGCGTTAGTGAGCGGCTTCCTGCGTATGGTTGATCGCCCTGCTGGAATCTGAATTACCGTCCATTCATTCCCTGAATCATATTGAAAAATGGCATATTTGATGCTTTTTGTTTACCTTTAAAGAGTCATTTTTCGTGAGAGCCAACTCACACTTTTTTATTTTCGGGGAGTTTGAATGGAAGATTTAAACGTTGTCGACAGCATCAATGGTGCGGGCACCTGGCTGGTTCGCAACCAGGCGCTGTTGCTCAGTTATGCCGTGAACATCGTCGCGGCTATCGCGATTATCATCGTCGGGATGATCATCGCGCGTCTGGTTTCTAACACCGTAAACCGTTTGATGCGCGCGCGCCATATTGACGCGACCGTCGCCGATTTTCTTTCCGCGCTGGTCCGTTACGCCATTATCGCGTTTACGTTGATTGCCGCGCTGGGACGCGTGGGGGTTCAGACCGCATCGGTGATTGCAGTACTGGGTGCCGCGGGTTTAGCCGTAGGTCTGGCGCTGCAAGGTTCGCTCTCTAACCTGGCGGCTGGCGTATTGCTGGTGATGTTCCGTCCGTTCCGTGCGGGTGAGTATGTAGATCTCGGCGGCGTGGCCGGTACTGTGCTGAACGTGCAGATTTTCTCCACCACCATGCGTACGGTCGACGGCAAAATCGTGGTGATCCCGAACGGGAAAATCATTGCCGGCAATATCATTAACTTCTCGCGTGAGCCGGTGCGCCGTAACGAATTTATCATCGGCGTGGCGTATGATTCGGATATCGATCAGGTGAAATCCATTCTCACCAATATCATTCAGTCCGATGAACGTATCCTCAAAGATCGCGAAATGACCGTGCGTTTGAATGAGCTGGGCGCATCGTCAATTAACTTTGTGGTGCGCGTCTGGAGTAACAGCGGCGACCTGCAAAATGTGTACTGGGACGTGCTGGAACGCGTTAAACGTGAATTTGATGCCGCCGGTATTAGTTTCCCGTATCCGCAAATGGACGTTAATTTCAAACGCGTGAAAGAAGACGCGTAATAACATTTCCTGCCGATGGCGGAGCGTGGCTCCGCCATTATTAGCCTTCCTAATCAGTGATTAAAATTATCAATTTCCGCTAATGATTATCCCGCGCTATAGTCTGCCGTAAACAGACACCGCTCAGGATAATACCACGTGATATCTTACTATTTTCAAGGGCTTGCGCTTGGTGCAGCCATGATCCTTCCGCTCGGGCCACAAAACGCTTTTGTGATGAACCAGGGCATTCGTCGTCAATACCACATCATGATTGCGCTGCTCTGCGCCGTTAGCGATCTGCTGCTCATTTGCGCAGGTATTTTTGGCGGCAGCGCGCTGCTGATGCAGTCGCCGTGGCTGCTGGCGTTAGTCACCTGGGGTGGCGTCGCGTTTTTGCTCTGGTATGGCTATGGCGCATTAAAAACTGCCATGAGCAGCAATCTGGAACTGGCCAGCGCCGAAGTGCTGAAGCAGGGACGTTGGAAAATTATCGCCACCATGCTGGCGGTGACCTGGCTGAATCCACATGTTTACCTCGATACGTTTGTGGTGCTGGGAAGCCTTGGCGGGCAGCTTGATGTGGAACCTAAGCGCTGGTTTGCGCTCGGCACCGTGAGCGCATCGTTCCTCTGGTTCTTTGGCCTGGCGCTACTGGCTGCCTGGCTGGCACCGCGCCTGCGTACCGCCAAAGCACAGCGCATTATTAATACCCTGGTCGGTGGGGTGATGTGGTTTATCGCCTTCCAGCTGGCAAAAGAGGGCATCGGGCATGTTCACGCCTTGTTCAACTAAGCGTTGTCCGATGGACTTTCACATCTGAAGCGCTAAGCTTGGATGCGAGTACCTGTATTTTCGGGTGATAACGTAACATGGAGAGACGACAGTGAAGTTTAAAGTGATGGCGCTGACAGCATTAATGGGTTTGAGCGCGATGTCGGTACAGGCGAATGAATTACCTAACGGCCCGCATATTGTCACCTCCGGTACGGCCAGCGTAGATGCGACCCCGGACATTGCCACCCTGGCAATTGAAGTGAATATTGCGGCAAAAGATGCGGCAACGGCGAAGAAGCAGGCAGATCAACGCGTTGCGCAGTACCTCTCCTTCCTGGAGCAGAACGGCGTAGCGAAAAAAGATATCAGTTCGGCGAATTTGCGTACTCAGCCTGATTATGACTACCAGAATGGCAAAAGCATCCTGAAAGGCTATCGCGCGGTGCGCACCGTTGAGGTGACGCTGCGTCAACTGGATAAGCTTAATTCACTGCTGGACGGCGCGTTGAAAGCTGGCCTGAACGAAATTCGCTCTGTATCGCTGGGCGTGGCTCAGCCGGATGCCTATAAAGATAAAGCGCGTAAAGCGGCGATTGACGATGCGATTCATCAGGCTAAAGAACTGGCGGCAGGCTTTAACAGCAAGCTGGGGCCGGTTTACAGCGTGCGTTATCACGTGTCGAACTATCAGCCGAGCCCGATGGTTCGCATGATGAAAGCCGATGCCGCGCCGGTATCAGCGGAAGAAACTTACGAACAGCCAACCATTCAGTTTGGCGACCAGGTCGATGTGGTGTTTGAGCTGCAACCGGCTCAGGCGCAGTCTCAGCCAGAAACGCCTGCGAAAGCGCAGTAATTGTTGATATGTCGGATGGCGCTGCGCCATCCGGCGTTTACCTTCAATCCTGTCGTAGTACCCGACGTCCGTAGGCCAGCAGCGCATCCGTCACATTACGCATCATGCGGCTTTCCGGTGCAAAGCGGTGCCAGTAGAGCATCCGACGCTGGAAGAGCCCTGGCGTCAAATCGATAAGCTCACCTGAAGCCAACTCTTTCTCAATCTGCAAATGCGGGATCATGCAGCAGGTTGTGCCCTGACGCGCGAGTTGCACAAACGCTTCTGAGGAGTTCACGATATGACACGGCACGCTGCCCGGCGGCAAATCAAAGTTTTGCTGCAGGAAGGCTTGATGCATATCGTCGAGATGGTCAAATGCCACGGCAGGGGCTTTGAGCAGCGCTGAACGCGTCACGCCATTTGGGAAGTAGCGTTCTGCGAAGGCTTTCGAGCCGACAAACAGATAGTCCAGCGCGCCCAACTGATCGACCAGGCAGCTCGGTAGCGCCTGAGGTTGAATACTTACCGCGCCAACCACTTCGCCGCGACGCAACCGCTCTTGCGTACGGGTTTCATCCTCAACCTGCAAATTCAAACGGATAGGCGAGTTGACCAGTACATCCGCGAGTGCCGGAAGCAGCCAGGTTGCCAGACTGTCGGCGTTGACCGCCAGCGACAGCAGCAGCGGCGTTGAACCCGTTTGTTCATCGCCCAGCCACTCATCTTCCAGCAGTTCAACCTGACGCAGCAACGCCAGCAGCTTTTGCCCTTGCTCTGTCGGGCGTGGTGGAACGGTTCGCACCAGCAACGGTTGCCCGAACATATTTTCCAGTTGTTTAATTCTCTGCGACACGGCTGATTGGGTGATACAAAGCTTTTGCGCTGCGCGCTCAAAGCCGCGTTCCCGAATAACCGCATCCAGCGCCTGTAATGTTCTGTAGTCAGGACGTTTCATTGCGTTGAGGGGCTCCTCTAAAATCGTTATCTCGCACTATGACATAAATTGCAGGCAGATACAGACGAAATTGGTGCCTGGCGCAATGCGACAACCTGCGCATATGTTCTATAATGCGCCAAATATCATTACAGCACGGGCAATAATCATGACGCAGGATGAACTGAAAAAAGCAGTAGGCTGGGCGGCGCTTCAATATGTACAACCAGGCACCATCGTCGGTGTGGGTACGGGTTCTACCGCCGCGCACTTTATCGATGCGCTGGGCACCATGAAAGGGCAGATTGAAGGCGCGGTATCCAGCTCGGATGCTTCCACCGAGAAACTGAAAAGCCTGGGAATCACCGTTTTTGACCTCAATGAAGTTGACCGCTTGGGTATCTACGTTGACGGTGCGGATGAAATCAACGGCCACATGCAGATGATCAAGGGCGGTGGCGCGGCGTTGACGCGCGAAAAGATTATTGCCTCGGTGGCTGACAAATTTATCTGCATCGCCGATGCCTCTAAACAGGTTGATATTCTGGGTAATTTCCCGCTGCCGGTTGAAGTGATCCCGATGGCGCGCAGCTGCGTGGCACGCCAACTGGTGAAGCTGGGCGGTCGTCCGGAATACCGTCAGGGCGTCGTAACCGATAACGGCAACGTGATTCTGGACGTACACGGTCTGGAAATTCTTGATGCCATCGCGCTGGAAAACGCCATCAATGCCATTCCTGGCGTGGTGACCGTAGGATTGTTCGCCAACCGTGGGGCTGACGTGGCACTCATTGGTACGGCTGATGGTGTGAAAACTATCACGAAATGATCTGACTGGGGGAAGCGCAATTCCCCCAAAATTTTTTACCTGCCCGATTTTGGTGACTTGTGTCACATTTCATAAAACCACTTCATTAACATCCCATCTAATTTCTTATGCATAGCATTTTATTCTGACATTGCGCCCTGCGTGAAATTTCCGCATGACTCACACGCAAACGTTTAGATTGCCGCGATAGTTTTTTTTGATATGTTGCTTAGGTGAACTTTCGTTCATCACAACATGAGTAAAACAGAGACAGGGCGGGGAAATGGCTAAGGTATCACTGGAAAAAGAGAAGATTAAATTTCTGCTGGTAGAGGGCGTACATCAGAAGGCGCTGGATAGCCTTCGTGCAGCAGGTTACACCAACATCGAGTTTCACAAAGGCGCGCTGGACAGCGAACAACTGAAAGAGTCTATCCGTGATGCCCATTTCATTGGCCTGCGCTCCCGTACGCATCTGACCGAAGAAATTTTTGAGGCAGCGGAAAAACTGGTGGCGGTCGGGTGTTTCTGTATCGGCACAAACCAGGTTGATCTGAAAGCGGCTGCCAAACGCGGCGTGCCGGTCTTTAACGCACCGTTCTCGAACACCCGTTCCGTGGCCGAGTTGGTGATTGGCGAACTGCTGCTGCTGCTGCGCGGCGTGCCGGAAGCGAACGCCAAAGCACACCGCGGCGTGTGGAATAAGCTGGCGGTGGGCTCGTTCGAAGCACGCGGTAAAAAGCTGGGTATTATCGGCTACGGTCATATCGGCACGCAGTTGGGCATCTTGGCGGAATCGCTGGGGATGCATGTCTTCTTCTATGACATCGAAAATAAACTGCCGCTGGGCAACGCGACGCAGGTTCAGCATCTTTCCGATCTGTTGAATATGAGCGACGTGGTGAGTCTGCACGTGCCGGAAAACGCCTCCACCAAAAACATGATGGGCGTAGAAGAACTGGCGCTGATGAAGCCAGGTTCACTGCTGATTAACGCCTCTCGCGGCACCGTTGTGGATATCCCGGCGCTGTGCGATGCGCTGGCGCGTAAACACCTGGCGGGGGCGGCGATCGATGTCTTCCCAACCGAACCGGCGACCAACAGCGACCCGTTCACCTCGCCGCTGTGCGAGTTTGATAACGTGATCCTGACGCCACACATCGGTGGCTCAACGCAGGAAGCACAGGAAAATATCGGCCTGGAAGTGGCGGGTAAACTGGCTAAATATTCTGATAACGGTTCAACCCTTTCTGCGGTGAACTTCCCGGAAGTCTCGCTGCCAATTCACGGTGGCCGTCGTCTGCTGCACATCCATGAAAACCGTCCTGGTGTGTTAACCGCGATTAACCAGATCTTCGCTGAGCAGGGCGTCAACATTGCAGCACAGTACCTGCAAACCACACCGCAGATGGGGTATGTGGTCATCGATATTGAAGCGGAAGAAGACGTGGCGCAGAAAGCGCTGCAAAGTATGAAAGCGATTCCGGGCACGGTTCGCGCACGTATGCTGTTCTGATTTTTATCACCCTACGGGCGGGCCGTTGGCCTGCCCGTTCTTTCCCGTTCATCCGCTGCTGTATTCCATCCTGAAACGTATGTAAATCACTTTGCGAAGCGAGTCGTAAAAGGCAACTAAAGCCGCGCGACGGCGTTTTTGCGCGCGTAAGAAAGATTAGGATAGGGGCAGCATGCTGCTAAAACGGGAAAGCCCCTACCGAAGCAGGGGCTCTGATAAGGAAAGGGACGATGATGAGCTACGTCATCATGCTGCTGATTCTGTTAATAATCGCTTTCCCGGCATATTAACAAAGACGCAGGAGGGAGGTTCGCCTCCCTCACCCTTTACCGAGGAATGTAGGTCAAAAAAACGGCGGTGTCAATCGGTGGAAATCTGTGCCGTAAGAGGTCGTCACTTCACTTTTGAAACCTTCTGAAACGTATGTAAATCACTTTGCGAAGCGAGTCGTAAAAGGCAACTAAAGCCGCGCGACGGCGTTTTTGCGTGCGTAAGAAAGATTAGGATAGGGGCAGCATGGTGCTAAACGGGAAAGCCCCTACCGAAGCAGGGGCTCAAAGGAGAAGGGTTATGATGAAGTTAGTCATCATCCTGGTTATTCTGTTGATGATAAGCCCGCCAGCTTTCTAAACAGAGTTCCAGAGGGAGGAGCAATACTCCCTTACCCTTACTCACTAAATTAGGTCAAAGAATCAGCAAAGTCAATCGGGGCGGAGTCGGAAGCTTCGCCCTACCACGCCCAAATTTTCGACGGTGTCACCACCGCTGGCAGCGGAACATCCCACTCTTCAACCGGCAACCGATCCACCAACTGACAATCGTGCGCGTAGCCTACCGGGCTAATGCCATGCTGTTGCCAGTTTTGCAGTGTGCGATCGTAAAAACCGCCGCCCATACCCAGTCGTTGCCCCTGTTCATCAAACGCCACCAGCGGCGTAATCAGTACATCCAGTTCACTCAGGGGAAGAACATCGCGCACATCCAGCTTGGGTTCGTGAATGTTCAAACGGTTAATCACCAGTTCGCTGTGCGGGTGGTAGTGCAGGAACAGCAGATTTCCCGGACTGAAAGGATGAAGCACCGGTAGATAAACACGTTTACCCGCTCGCCAAAGTTGCTCTATTAGCGGTTGGGTATTGAGCTCGCCATCAAAGGAAAGAAACAGCGCCACCGTATGGGCCATCACTAGGGGCGGATACGCCATCATGCGCGTTGCGGCCTGTTCGCCGTAATCAATTTGCTGTTGTTCTGTGAGCGCGCGACGACGCTGCCGAATCATCTTGCGGATGTCTTGTCGGGAGAGAGCGAGTTCAGGAAGTTGTGTCATAGGGGGTAGTGGTAAAAGAAGGGGAATCTCCGAGATGCCGCCGCAGGCTGTAACCCTTGAACCCTTGGTTCAAGGTGAATGTGTCGTCACAGTTTTAAGGCTTCTCGGACGGGCCGAGCATGCTCACCAACCATGGAGCGCCACATTCTTGTGGTATGAAATATCGGCTCAGGGGACTGGCCCGCTTGCGAACATCTCAGAGAAATTTTGTCTTCACAGTCACTCTACCACAGTAAACTGCAAAGTGTTATTCAAAGTTTTGCCCCGACTTTTCGGAGGTGCGACCCTGGTCAAGCAATGCTTGCTCAATGGTCTGCTGAAGCATCCGAATGCGCTGCTCCATACTGGAAGCGTAGTCGCGCGTCTTGGACTTTTCCTGAGTTAATTCATAGCTGATGTTCAACGCGGCGATGAAAACCAGCTGCTCAGTATTTGTGACTCTAGTGCGTTCTTTCAGATCTTGCAACCGCTGATTCAGATCGTCCGCAGCCTGATTCAAAGCATCCCTTTGTTCAGGCGGGCAATTCACGCGAAGCGAACGGCCAAAAATGTGAATATCGACGGGTTCTGCAGACATGCCACCTTCCTGCTGATTGACTGCGCGGCCTTCACACCCAGGATGCGAAGGGGCGACACTATAGCTACCCTGGTATGAACATACAAGCCCTTTTCTGGTATCACCAGGGTCCAAAGTGGTAGCATACCATGAATATTCCTCCCAACGATGATGAATGCGCATGTCTATACAGAACGAAATGCCTGGTTACACCGATGTGAACCAGTTACTGAACCAACAAGGGGTAGGCCTGACGCCTGCGGAAATGCATGGCCTCATCAGCGGGATGCTCTGTGGCGGGAACAGCGACAGCTCATGGCAGCCGCTGCTTCACGACCTCACCAACGAAGGGTTGGCGTTCGGTCACGAGCTGGCTGAAGCGCTACGCACCATGCACGCGGTGACCAGCGATTCGCTGGAAGACGACGGTTTTCTTTTTCAGCTTTATCTGCCTGATGGCGACGACGTCAGCGTGTTCGAACGCGCCGACGCGCTCTCTGGTTGGGTGAATCACTACCTGCTGGGGCTGGGCGTGTCGCAGCCGAAGCTGGATAAAGTGAAAGGCGAAACCGGGGAAGCAATCGACGATCTGCGTAATATCGCGCAACTGGGCTACGACGAAGACGAAGACCAGGAAGAGCTGGAGATGTCGTTGGAAGAGATTATCGAGTATGTGCGCGTTGCGGCGCTGCTGTGCCACGATACCTTCACGCGCCCACAGCCGACTGCGCCAGAAGTGCAAAAGCCGACGTTACACTAAACATTATTGATTGTCGCAGAATAAGGAGATGTCATGACACAGCAAGAGTTTCTCCGTCGCCGCCAGGCACTGCTGGCGCAAATGCAGCCAGGCAGCGCGGCGCTGATTTTTGCCGCGCCGGAAGTCACCCGCAGCGCGGATTCCGAGTATCCCTATCGCCAGAGCAGCGATTTTTGGTACTTCACGGGCTTTAACGAGCCGGAAGCCTTGCTGGTGCTGATTAAAAGTGATGACACTCACAATCACAGCGTGCTGTTTAACCGCGTGCGCGACCTGACGGCGGAGATCTGGTTTGGTCGCCGGCTGGGGCAGGATGCGGCTCCGGAAAAACTGGGCGTAGATCGCGCGCTGGCCTTCAGTGAAATCAATCAGCAGTTATTCCAGTTGCTCAACGGTCTGGACACGATTTATCACGCGCAGGGCGAATATGCCTGGGCCGATGAAATCGTCTTCACTGCCCTGGACAAACTGCGCAAGGGTTCGCGCCAGAATCTGGTGGCTCCATCCACGGTAATTGACTGGCGTCCGCTGGTGCACGAAATGCGCCTGTTCAAATCGGAAGAAGAGATTGCCGTAATGCGTCGCGCCGGCGAAATTACCGCACTGGCCCACACGCGCGCGATGGAGAAATGCCAGCCGGGCATGTTCGAATATCAGCTCGAAGGGGAAATTCTGCATGAATTTACCCGTCACGGTGCGCGTTTCCCCTCTTACAACACGATTGTTGGCGGCGGCGAAAACGGCTGCATTCTGCACTACACCGAAAATGAATCTGAACTGCGCGATGGCGATCTGGTGCTGATTGACGCCGGTTGTGAATACAAAGGTTACGCCGGTGACATCACCCGTACCTTCCCGGTGAACGGCAAATTTACCCCGGCGCAGCGCGCCATTTATGACATCGTGCTGGAATCGCTGGAAACCTCGCTCAAACTCTATCGCCCAGGCACCTCTATTCAGGAAGTCACCGCTGAAGTGGTGCGCATCATGATTACCGGCCTGCGCGATCTGGGTATTCTGCACGGTGAAGTCGATGAATTGATCGCGGAAAACGCCCATCGTCCGTTCTTTATGCATGGCCTGAGCCACTGGCTGGGGCTGGATGTACATGACGTTGGTGTTTACGGTGTGGATCGCTCGCGCGTGCTGGAGCCTGGCATGGTGTTGACCGTCGAGCCGGGCCTCTACATCGCGCCGGATGCGGACGTACCCGCGGAGTATCGCGGCATTGGCATTCGTATCGAAGACGATATTCTGATTACCGCAGACGGTAACGAAAATTTGACCGCCTCGGTGGTTAAACGCGCGGACGATATTGAAGCGCTGATGGCGGCGGCGCGTCGCTTATGAGCCTGATTATTGTTGGTGGCGGGATGACCGGCGCGACGCTTGCGCTGGCGGTGTCGCAAATGACCGGCGGGCGTTTGCCCGTGCATCTGATTGAAGCGGCGGAAGTGGATTCTCTGCAGCATCCGGGCTTTGATGCCCGGGCGATCGCGCTGGCGGCAGGCACGTGTCAGCAACTGGCGAAAGTCGGTATCTGGCAGGCCATCGCCAGCTGCGCGACGGCAATCAACACCGTCCATGTCAGCGATCGCGGCCATGCCGGGTTCGTTACGCTGGAAGCAGAAGATTATCGCTTGCCTGCTCTGGGCAACGTGGTGGAACTGCATGACGTCGGACAACGCCTTTTCGCGCTGCTGCGTAAAGCGCCGGGTGTTACGTTGCATTGCCCGGCGCGCGTAGCCAGCGTTAATCGTACTCAGGATGCCGTGAGCGTCACGCTGGAAAGCGGCGAGACGATCAGCGGGCAGATGCTGGTGGCAGCCGACGGTTCGCGCTCGGCGCTGGGTGAACAGTGCGGCATTAGCTGGCAACAGGAGCCGTATCAACAGCTTGCGGTTATCGCCAATGTCACCACCGCCGTGCCACATCAGGGGCGCGCGTATGAACGTTTCACCGCGAATGGCCCGCTGGCGATGCTACCGATGTCACAAGGGCGTTGCTCGCTGGTGTGGTGCCATGCGCTGGAGAATCGTGACGAGGTGATGGGCTGGTCGGACGAACGTTTCTGCAATGAACTCCAGCAGGCGTTTGGCTGGCGTTTGGGGCGCATCACACAGGCTGGCGCACGCCATGCGTATCCGTTGTCTCTCACCACGGCGACACGTGCGGTATCACACCGTTTGGCGCTGGTGGGCAACGCGGCACAAACGCTGCATCCGATAGCCGGTCAGGGCTTCAACCTTGGTCTGCGTGACGTTATGTCGCTGGCGGAATTGCTGGCGCAGGCGTTTGACGCGGGCCAGGATATTGGCAGCTATGGGCTGCTGTGTCGTTATCAACGTCAGCGTGCGGATGATAAAGCCGCCACCATCGGCGTGACCGATGGTTTAGTGCACCTGTTCGCCAACCGTTGGGCCCCGCTGGTTGTTGGGCGTAATGTCGGTTTAATGGCGATGGAATTATTCACCCCGGCACGCGATGTGCTGGCGCAGCGTACGCTGGGCTGGGTAGCCCGTTAAGGAGTCAATGTGCAGAGTGTAGATGTCGCTATCGTTGGCGGTGGAATGGTGGGCCTGGCGGTTGCCTGTGGTTTACAGGGCAGCGGCCTGCGCGTCGCGGTGCTGGAACAGACGTTGCCCCAGCCGCTGGCGGCCGATGCGCCTCCGGCGTTGCGTGTGTCGGCAATCAATGCGGGTAGCGAAAAATTACTGACAAGGCTGGATGTCTGGTCTTCTATTCTTGCCCATCGCGCCAGCCCCTATCACGGCATGGAAGTGTGGGATAAAGACAGCTTCGGGCGCATCGCTTTTGATGATAAAAGTCTGGGCTACGGTCATCTCGGCCATATTGTTGAGAATGCGGTGATCCACAATGCATTGTGGGAAAAAGCGCAGCGTTGTCAGGATATTACGTTGATGGCTCCCGCTGAACTTCAGCAGGTTGCCTGGGGCGAGAACGACGCGTTTTTGACGCTGAAAGATGGCTCCATGCTCACGGCGCGTCTGGTGGTGGGGGCCGATGGTGCAAACTCCTGGCTGCGGAATAAAGCGGATATCCCGTTAACCTTCTGGGATTATAAACATCATGCGCTGGTGGCGACCATTCGCACCACTGAACCGCATGATGCTATCGCCCGTCAGGCATTCCATGGCGAAGGCATTCTGGCCTTCCTGCCGCTTTCTGATCCGCACCTTTGTTCAATCGTTTGGTCGCTGTCGCCGCAGGAAGCCGAACGGATGCAGCAGGCCGATGAGCACGTGTTTACCAAAGCGCTGAACATCGCTTTCGATAATCGTCTTGGTCTGAGTACGCTTGAGAGCGAACGTCAGGTCTATCCGCTAACCGGGCGTTACGCGCGCCAGTTTGCTGCACACCGTCTGGCGTTAGTTGGCGATGCCGCGCATACCATTCATCCGCTGGCGGGGCAGGGGGTCAACCTGGGCTTTATGGATGCGGCGGAATTGATTGATGAAGTTCGTCGTCTGCATGCGCAGGGCAAAGATATCGGTCAGCATTTCTATCTGCGCCGCTACGAGCGCAGTCGTAAGCACAGCGCGGCGATGATGCTGGCAGGCATGCAGGGGTTCCGCGAACTCTTCGCGGGCGAGAATCCGGCGAAAAAACTGCTGCGCGACATTGGCCTGAAACTCGCCGATACATTACCGGGTGTTAAACCCCAGTTAATTCGTCAGGCAATGGGTCTGAATGATCTGCCGGAATGGCTTCGTTAACTGCGTCACACTTCTGCTCCCGACGCTCTGTCGGGAGTGCTACCCTCTCGTTTGAAAAATTCTAATTTCACGCCTTATTTCGCATTAGTTTTTCTAATTCAGCATTTTTGAGATAACGAAAAACACGCCTCGTTTTCCGCACTAAATATGGTTTTATGCTAAATGTTCGTGCGCCAATGTTAATTATATGTGGTGTTATTCGCATTTTTATAGCGAATAACTCTGTAAGCTTTTGGGCTGATTTTGACCATAAGCTAATCTGATGACCCATCTTTGCTTATGGTTTACTGCCGATTTCGGTGGTAAGTTCAGGCAAAAGAGAACGTTTGCGTCGGGGCTGTTCGAAGTGTCGGCGCCGGGTTTTTGTAATGGAAAGTGGTTGGCTTTGCTTACTCAACGAGGACAAGATGGCACAACAAACGCCTTTGTATGATCAACATGTGCAGTGCGGCGCGCGAATGGTGGATTTCCACGGCTGGATGATGCCGCTGCATTACGGTTCGCAGATTGACGAGCACCACGCGGTGCGTACCGATGCCGGAATGTTTGATGTGTCGCACATGACCATCGTCGACCTGCACGGCAGCCGCACCCGCGAGTTTCTGCGCTATCTGCTGGCAAACGACGTCGCCAAACTGACGAAACCGGGCAAAGCGCTATACAGCGGTATGCTAAACGCCTCGGGCGGCGTAATTGACGACCTTATCGTCTATTTCCTCACCGAAGAGTATTTCCGCCTCGTTGTAAACTCCGCCACCCGCGAAAAAGACCTCTCCTGGATTACCCAACACGCTGAACCGTTCGCCATTGAAATCACCGTTCGTGATGACCTGTCGCTGATCGCGGTGCAGGGGCCAAATGCCAAAGCAAAAGCCGAAACCCTGTTTAGCGATGAACAGCGTCAAGCCGTTGAGGGCATGAAGCCGTTCTTTGGCGTACAGACGGGTGATTTGTTTGTGGCTACCACCGGCTATACCGGCGAAGCAGGATACGAAATTGCGATGCCGCGCGAAAAAGCCGCCGATTTTTGGCGCGCGTTGGTTGAAGCGGGTGTACAACCGTGTGGTCTGGGCGCGCGCGATACGCTGCGTCTGGAAGCCGGGATGAATTTATACGGTCAGGAGATGGATGAAGGTATCTCTCCGCTGGCGGCCAACATGGGCTGGACCATTGCCTGGGAACCTGCCGACCGTGATTTTATCGGTCGTGAAGCGCTGGAGATGCAGCGTGAAAAAGGCACCGAGCAACTGGTTGGCCTGGTGATGACCGAAAAAGGCGTGCTGCGCGGCGAACTGCCGGTGCGTTTCACTGACGCTCACGGTAATGCGCTGGAAGGCGTGATCACCAGCGGGACATTCTCCCCGACGCTGGGTCACAGTATTGCGCTGGCTCGCGTTCCGGCGGGCATTGGCGAAACCGCGATCGTGCAGATCCGTAACCGTGAAATGCCGGTAAAAGTAACGAAACCTGTTTTTGTGCGTAACGGCAAGGCCGTCGCGTAATTCCCCCTTTTCTGGAGACATTTTGATGAGCAACGTACCCGCAGAACTGAAATACAGCAAAGAACATGAATGGCTGCGTAAAGAAGCCGATGGCTCATACACCGTAGGCATCACCGAACACGCGCAGGAATTACTGGGCGATATGGTGTTTGTTGACCTGCCTGATGTCGGTGCGACCGTTGCCGCAGGCGATGACTGCGCAGTCGCGGAATCCGTTAAAGCGGCGTCCGACATCTACGCGCCAATCAGCGGTGAAATCGTCGCGGTTAACGATGAACTGAGCGACTCGCCGGAGCTGGTCAATAGCGAACCGTACGCGGGCGGCTGGATCTTCAAAATCAAAGCCAGCGATGAAGCAGAAGTTGCCGCGCTGCTGGATGCGACGGCGTATGCTGCATTACTGGAAGACGAGTAACCGTTTCTCTCCCTCTCCCTCAGGGAGAGGGCCGGGGTGAGGGTGCCAATGTGCTCCTTACCCTAACCCTCTCCCCAGGGGAGAGGGCATTCTAAAATCACCGCACGTTTCAGGAACCATCGCTCATGACACAGACTTTAAGCCAGCTTGAAAACCGTGATGCTTTTATCGAACGTCACATCGGGCCGGACGCTCAGCAACAGCAGGAGATGCTGAAAACGGTTGGCGCGGATTCATTAACTGCACTGATTTCCCAAATCGTGCCGAAAGATATCCAGCTTGCCACCCCGCCGCAGGTGGGTGACGCGACGACAGAATTCGCCGCACTGGCGGAGCTGAAAGCGATTGCCGGACGTAACAAGCGCTTTAAGTCTTACATTGGCATGGGCTATACGGGCGTTCAGTTGCCGCCGGTTATCCAGCGCAACATGCTGGAAAACCCGGGCTGGTACACCGCATACACGCCTTATCAGCCGGAAGTTTCGCAGGGCCGTCTTGAGTCGCTGCTGAACTTCCAGCAGGTGACGCTGGATCTGACCGGTCTGGATATCGCCTCCGCTTCTCTGCTGGACGAAGCCACTGCCGCCGCCGAAGCGATGGCGATGGCAAAACGCGTCAGCAAACTGAAAAACGCCAACCGTTTCTTCGTGGCTGCCGATGTCCATCCGCAGACGCTGGATGTGGTACGTACACGCGCAGAAACGTTCGGTTTTGACGTGATTGTTGATGATGCCAGCAAAGCGCTGGATCACCAGGACGTCTTCGGTGTGCTGCTTCAGCAAGTTGGCACCACCGGCGAAGTTCACGATTACACGTCGCTGATGGCGGAACTGAAATCCCGCAAAGTCGTTGTCAGCGTTGCCGCTGATTTTATGGCGCTGGTGCTGTTAACCGCACCGGGCAAACAGGGCGCAGACATTGTCTTCGGCTCTGCTCAGCGCTTTGGCGTGCCGATGGGCTACGGTGGCCCGCACGCGGCGTTCTTTGCGGCGAAAGATGAATTTAAACGCTCTATGCCGGGACGTATTATCGGTGTATCGAAAGATGCGGCGGGTAATACCGCGCTGCGTATGGCGATGCAGACTCGCGAGCAGCACATCCGCCGCGAGAAAGCGAACTCCAACATTTGTACTTCTCAGGTTCTGCTGGCAAACATTGCCAGCCTGTATGCTGTCTTCCACGGCCCGGTTGGCCTGAAACGTATCGCGAATCGTATTCATCGCCTGACCGATATCCTGGCGGCAGGTCTGCAGCAGAAAGGGCAAAAACTGCGCTTTACGCACTTCTTCGACACGCTGTGTGTAGAGGTGGCAGATAAAGCCAGCGTGCTGGCGCGTGCCGAAGCAGCGGAAATTAACCTGCGCAGCGACATCCACAATGCGGTGGGGATTACGCTTGATGAAACTACCACGCGTGATGATGTGCTGAAGCTGTTCAGCGTGATCCTCGGTGACAACCACGGATTGAATATCGACACGCTGGATAAAGACGTGGCGCTCGATAGCCGTTCGATCCCGGCAGCGATGCTGCGTGACGACGCGATCCTGACCCATCCGGTATTTAACCGCTATCACAGTGAAACCGAGATGATGCGCTATATGCACTCGCTGGAGCGTAAAGATCTGGCGCTGAACCAGGCGATGATCCCGCTGGGTTCCTGCACCATGAAACTGAACGCGGCAGCGGAAATGATCCCGATCACCTGGCCTGAATTTGCCGAACTGCACCCGTTCTGCCCGGCAGAGCAGGCAGAAGGTTATCATCAGATGATCGGTCAGCTCTCTGACTGGCTGGTGAAACTGACCGGCTATGACGCGGTTTGTATGCAGCCGAACTCCGGCGCACAGGGCGAATATGCGGGCCTGCTGGCGATTCGCCATTACCACGAAAGCCGCAATGAAGGCCATCGTGATGTGTGCTTGATCCCGGCATCAGCGCACGGCACCAACCCGGCTTCTGCACAGATGGCTGGAATGCAGGTGGTGGTGGTCGCGTGTGATAAGCAGGGCAACATCGATCTGGCGGATCTGCGTGCCAAAGCCGAGCAGCACGGCGAAAGCCTCTCATGCATCATGGTGACCTACCCGTCTACCCACGGCGTGTATGAAGAGACGATTCGTGAAGTGTGTGAAATCGTGCACCAGTTCGGCGGTCAGGTTTACCTTGATGGCGCGAATATGAACGCACAGGTAGGTATTACCTCGCCGGGCTTTATCGGCGCCGATGTTTCGCACCTTAACCTGCATAAAACCTTCTGTATTCCGCACGGCGGTGGCGGCCCGGGTATGGGCCCAATCGGTGTGAAAGCGCATCTGGCCCCGTTTGTTCCGGGCCACAGCGTGGTTCAGATTGAAGGCATGCTGACCCGTCAGGGCGCGGTTTCTGCCGCACCGTTCGGCAGCGCCTCTATCCTGCCGATTAGCTGGATGTACATCCGCATGATGGGCGCAGAAGGACTGAAGCAGGCAAGTCAGGTGGCGATTCTGAATGCCAACTACATTGCCAGCCGCCTGAAAGACGCGTTCCCGGTACTGTATACCGGCCGTGACGGTCACGTGGCGCACGAATGCATTCTTGATATTCGTCCGCTGAAAGAAGAAACCGGCATCAGCGAACTGGATATCGCTAAGCGTCTGATCGACTACGGTTTCCATGCGCCGACCATGTCCTTCCCGGTTGCAGGTACGCTGATGGTTGAGCCGACGGAATCGGAAAGCAAAGTTGAGCTGGATCGCTTTATTGACGCGATGCTGGCCATCCGTGCGGAGATCGACCGTGTGAAAGCGGGCGAGTGGACGCTGGAAGATAACCCGCTGGTGAATGCTCCGCATACACAGAATGAGCTGGTTTCTGAGTGGAACCACGCTTACAGCCGCGAAGTGGCGGTCTTCCCGGCAGGCGTGGAGAACAAATACTGGCCGACTGTGAAACGTCTGGATGACGTTTATGGCGACCGAAACCTGTTCTGCTCCTGTGTGCCGATGAGCGAGTACCAATAAGTTATTCGGCTATGCTTTTAAGGGCGCTTCGGCGCCCTTTCTTATGGGGGATATTTATGGGAATTGCACTGGTAACCGGCGCGAGTCGGGGAATTGGCAGGGCTACTGCACTGCAGCTGGCGCAGGAAGGGTACAGCGTTGCCGTGAACTATCGGCATAACGTGCAGGCAGCAGCCGACGTGGTGCGCGAGATAACCGAAGCGGGCGGTGAAGCCTTCGCGCTGCGTGCCGATATCAGCGATGAATCGCAGGTAATGGCGATGTTTGAGGCCATTGATAAACATCATCAACCGCTGGTCGCACTGGTGAACAACGCGGGCATTCTGTTCCAACAAAGCCGCGTGGAGTCGCTCACGGCAGATCGCATCAACCGGGTGCTGGCGACCAACGTGACGGGATATTTTCTCTGCTGTCGCGAAGCGGTTAAACGCATGGCGCATCAGCATGGTGGTGTAGGTGGGGCGATTGTAAATGTCTCTTCTGCGGCGGCGCGATTAGGCGCGCCAGGTGAATACGTGGATTATGCGGCGTCGAAAGGGGCGGTGGATACCTTAACCACCGGGTTAGCGCTGGAGGTGGCGGCGCAGGGGATTCGGGTTAATGGCGTGAGGCCTGGGTTTATTTATACCGAAATGCATGCCGATGGCGGCGAGCCGGGGCGGGTTGACCGGGTGAAATCGGTATTGCCGATGCAGCGCGGCGGCCAGCCGGAAGAAGTGGCACAGGCGATTGTCTGGCTGTTGAGCGATAAAGCGTCATATGTGACGGGGAGTTTTCTTGAGCTAGCGGGCGGGAAGTAGTTCGTTGTCGGGTGGCGGCTGCGCCTTACCCGACCTACAACTTGCGGGCGGGAAATGCGTGTTTTGTTTCCCCTCACCCTAACCCTCTCCCGCAGGGAGAGGGAACCGATCGAGCGTGGTCTAAAGAACTGCGCTGGTTTTTACCCTCTCCCTGAGGGAGAGGGCAGGGTGAGGGGGGATGTTTAAAGCGATTCGCCGTTGCTGGCAATCACCGCTTTGTACCACTCAAAACTTTTCTTGCGTGAACGCGACATGTCACCCGTGCCGTCGTCGTGCTTATTGACGTAAATAAAACCGTAGCGCTTGCTGTATTGGCCAGTGGTGAACGATACACAATCGATGCAGCCCCACGGCGTGTAGCCCATTAAATCCACACCATCGTAAGTGACCGCTTTCATCATCTCTTCAACGTGCGCGCGCAGGTAGTCGATGCGATAGTCATCGTTGATGCTGCCGTCTTCCTCCACTTTGTCATACGCGCCGAAGCCGTTTTCGACAATAAACAGCGGTTTCTGGTAACGCTCGTACAGTTCACACAGCGAGTATCGCAGGCCTACCGGGTCAATCTGCCAGCCCCAGTCGGAGGCCTTCACGTGCGGGTTGGGCACGCTGCCTTCGAAGCCGGAAATGGCATCGCCGCTGCCGCCTTCCGCTTTAACCGCGTTGGTCATGTAGTAGCTGAAACCAAGATAGTCGCAGGTACCTTCGCGCAAAATGGCCTCGTCGCCGTCTTCCATTTTGATGGTAAAGCCACGGCGCTCCCACTCGTTCAGCACATATGACGGGTAGTAGCCGCGCAGCTGAACATCGGTAAAGACATAGCGTTCACGCATTGATTCCTGAGCAAACATCACGTCTTCCGGTTTGCAGGAGAACGGATAGAGCGCCACCATCGCCAGCATGCAGCCGACTTTCATTTCCGGGTTGATGCGACGCGCCGCTTTTACCGCCAGCGCACTGGCGACAAACTGGTGATGCAGCACCTGATACATGGTCTCTTCCGGATTTTCATGTTCGGTGTAGACCACGCCGGAGCAGCAGTAACCGAACAGCGGCGCGCGCCAGTTACGCTGATTATTGATTTCGTTGAAGGTCATCCAGTATTTGACCTTGTGCTTATAACGCTCGAACACAACCTCGGAGAAACGCACAAAGAAATCAACCACTTTGCGGTTCGTCCAGCCGCCGTATTCCTGCACCAGGTGCAGCGGCATCTCAAAGTGGGAGAGGGTGATAACCGGTTCGATATTATATTTCAGCAGTTCATCGAACATGTCGTCGTAGAATTTCAAGCCTTCTTCATTCGGCTGCGTTTCGCCACCTTTCGGGAAGATTCGTGTCCAGGCGATAGAAGTACGGAAACATTTGAAGCCCATCTCAGCAAACAGTTTGATGTCTTCTTTGTAATGCCCGTAAAAGTCGACGGCCTCATGGTTCGGGTAATATTTACCCGGCACGACTTCCTGAGTGATTTCGCGTGGCACGCCGTGTGCACCGCCGGTCAGTACATCGCAGATACTCGGGCCTTTACCGCCTTTATTCCAGCCGCCTTCAACCTGGTGTGCCGCGACCGCGCCGCCCCATAAAAAATCTTTCGGTAAGGTCAGTTTTTTCATTGTTGCTCTACTCACTCGTTAAGACAATTAAAGTGAGTCTAACAAAGGGCCTGGAAAAGTCACGATATAACAAATCTTGCGTCGTGGAATATGTTACATCGAAAATACACCCTGTTTTTTTATGCTAATTTCTTCGCCAGTTTACGGCCAAGAGATTCGAGAATATAAACCACCGGGATTTGCGTCGTAATATCATATACTCCGCCAATACGTGTTTGGGGGAAATGCCAGGAGAGATTAAAATCGGCGAGCTTTGCAAGACGCGAGTGCTCATGGCTGGTTATTGACATGACTTTGCAGTGATGCAGGCTAAACTGGCTGGCAAAGCGCAGGATCTCTTCCGTTTCACCGGAAACTGAAAGCACAATCGCCAACGCGTTTTTCGCCATGTCATTGGTTACCGGGAAATAGGGATCATCAATATGGTTACTGAATTTACCAATATTGGAGAAAAAACGTGCGCCGTATTTGGCTAGGGAGCCTGATGTTCCTGCGCCAACGAAAATAATACGTTCGGAGGATAATATAATATCAACGGCATCATCGAGTAATTTATCAAACTCATCATTGTTGACGCTTTTAAAAAAGCCAATAATTTCACTCGCACCGAAATTAGCCGGTTGCGGCTCGTTTTGTTCCAGATACAATTTAAAACGAACACGAAATTCAGAGTAACCGTCGCAGTTGAGCTTGCGACAGAAACGCATCACCGTGGTGGTAGAGACACCCACCGCATCGGCCAGCTCACGGATGGTCATGTACATCACTTTGTCACGGTTTTTAACAACGTAGTGATAGACCATCATTTCAAGATTATTGAGGCTGGCGACGGCGGTGTGGGTAAACATGCTCACGGTGGCGATACTCGTATAATTCATAGACCTTAAAGGAATAGTATCATGCAGCCCAACGACATCACTTTTTTTCGCCGTTTTCAGGAGGACATTCTGGCTGGGCGTAAAACCATTACCCTGCGCGATGACACAGAATCGCATTTTAAAACCGGTGATATTTTACGCGTTGGGCGCTATGAAGATGATGGTTACTTCTGCACTATCGAAGTGCTGGCAACGTCGCGCATTACGCTTGATTCGCTGAAAGAGCGGCACGCGCAGCAGGAAAACATGACGCTTGCCGAACTGCGTCGGGTAATCACCGATATTTATCCTGGTCAAACGACCTATCACGTGATTGAGTTCAAGCTTCTTCACGAAAACGGTGAACAAGTGTTAGGTGAATGGTCATTATAACTTAATGATTTTTAATAAGTTACAAAATTACATCTTTTTATTTTAGCTAACATGTGTTCACTGGAATCATTCTCAGTTACGCTAGGGGTGTTTAACAGATAGTGTTGTTCACCCGGAGTACGAAATGGACCAGAAACCGCTCATTAAACAGGGTTACTCGTTGGCAGAGGAAGTTGCCAACAGCATCAGCCATGGAGTGGGTTTTGTATTTGGTATTGTGGGGCTGGTGTTGCTACTGGTGCAGGCGGTGCACACCAACGCCAGCGCAATGGCGATCACCAGCTACAGCCTGTATGGCGGCAGCATGATTTTGCTGTTTCTCGCCTCGACCTTGTATCACGCGATACCACATCAGCGGGCCAAAATATGGCTGAAGAAATTTGACCACTGCGCTATCTATTTGCTGATTGCGGGCACCTATACGCCATTTTTGCTGGTAGGCCTGGATTCACCGCTGGCGCGCGGGTTGATGATAGTTATCTGGAGCCTGGCGCTGCTGGGGATCTTGTTTAAGCTCACCATTGCTCACCGCTTTAAAGTGTTGTCGTTGGTGACTTACCTGACAATGGGCTGGCTGTCACTGATTGTGGTGTATCAACTGGCGATTAAGCTGGCGATTGGTGGGGTGACGCTGCTGGCAGTCGGCGGGGTGATTTATTCGCTGGGGGTAATTTTCTACGTCTGCAAACGCATCCCCTACAATCATGCTATCTGGCACGGTTTCGTGTTAGGCGGCAGCGTGTGTCACTTCCTGGCGATTTATCTTTATATCGGGCAGGCGTAATTGTTTGCCGGATGCGCTTCGCTTATCCGGCCTACAAACTGCGTCATGCCTGTCGTAGGCCGGACAAGGCAACGCCGCATCCGGCACTGACACCCTTACTCTTCCAGCGAATACGGCAGCGGCACAATGCTTAAGGTGTTGGCATCATCACGCACGCGGAAGATGCTGTCCGGTTCCATATCGTTATTCATCACCGCCTGCACCAGCAGTCGGCCATCATCAAGTTGTACCGCGGCTAAAACGGTACCGGTACGGCGCCAGTTCTCGCCCATCTTCAGTTCCAGATCTTCCCCGGCTTCCGGTACGCGGCTGGCCGTTCCCGCCAGTGACCACAAGGCACGTTTATTGGCACCCCGGAATTTGGCGCGCGCCACCATCTCTTGCCCGGTGTAACAGCCTTTCTTAAAGCTGATACCGCCCAGCGCCTGAATGTTGGTGGCCTGCGGAATGAACTGCCCACTGTTGGCTTCATCAATAACCGGAAGACCCGCTTCAATGTTCAGCGCCAGCCACTGCTGACTGTTGTTGAGCTGCGCTTCGCCGCGCAGGGCGTCAGTGACGCGCGTGGCGGTGGCTTCGTCGGTGACCAGCAGGAAGCGCTCGTCCGGGTGGGCAAACCACAACAGTGAAGTTTCGCCTTCCTGTACCAGTGGTTTGTCGGCATCCGGCAGTTCGGCAAACAGATTCGCCAACGCGGCACGCGCCTGGAAGCCCGCTACGCCCAGTAGCACCAGCGTATCGTTCGGTTCGATAACCACTTTTGAGAACACCGCGTACTTTTTCAGCTGCGTCAGTTGTGCGTCGCGCAGGCTGCGGCGTTCGATCCAGGCGAATCCTTCATTACGGCGAAACAGGCGCAGGTTGCTCCACATCTTGCCTTTAGCATCGCAATGGGCCGCTAACAGATGCTGATTGACGCCCAGTTCCGCGACATCGGCGGTAACCTGGCCTTGCAGGTACTTTTCACTGTCGGCACCGGTAAGGGTCGCCAGCGCCCAGTCATCAAGTGTCATAAGCGTCAGCGGTAAACGCGCAGAAGCGGAAGGCTGACGTGGTGGAAAAGGTGTAAAAGCCATAATGATGTCCTGAATTGCTTAACGCACGGGTAGATAACTCATGGTAAAAGAGATGGTCATCAATGCAAGTGCTTTCAACAGGCGATTCGTGCCCTGACGCGCGGTTTGCGATAAGGTACGCAGGCAACCTGAAAATCCATTTTGTTTGCGTGGGTTTTCTGAATGTTGCCCGCGATTAACGAGATTGCTGTAAAGTAAGTGCAAAAAACACGTTAGACTAATGACATCGTTATGCTGGAAGGAAATTATGGACATCAATAATAAAGCCCGTATCCACTGGGCATGCCGTCGCGGTATGCGTGAGCTCGATATCTCCATCATGCCGTTTTTCGAGCATGAGTACGATTCGCTGAGCGATGACGACAAAGCGATTTTTATTCGTCTGCTGGAGTGCGACGATCCAGACTTGTTCAACTGGCTGATGAATCACGGTAAGCCGGCGGATGCGGATCTCCAGCGCATGGTGCATTTAATTCAGACTCGGAATCGGGAACGTGGTCCTGTGGCAATCTGATTTACGCGTCTCCTGGCGCTCACAATGGCTCTCTTTACTGCTCCACGGCCTCGTGGCGGCATTCATTTTGCTGATGCCCTGGCCGTTGAGCTACACCCCACTGTGGTTATTATTGCTGTCGCTGGTGGTTTTTGACTGCGTACGCAGCCAACGGCGCATCAACAGCCATCAGGGAGAGATTAAACTGCTGATGGATTCTCGTCTTCGCTGGCGCGATCAGGAGTGGGAAATACTCGGGCAGCCGTGGGTGTTGAATTCAGGCATGATGCTGCGTTTGCGCAGGCTGGCCAGCCGTCGTCGTCAGCATTTGTGGATTGCGGCAGACAGTATGGATGCTGAGGAGTGGCGCGATCTGCGGCGTATAATGATGCAGCAGCCCGCGCCGAGTAAGCATTAAGAGAACTGTTCGGCCATTTCGCCAAGAATTTGTTCACACCAGTTCTGAATGCGTTCATCGCTCAGGTCGTACTGATTGGTCTCGTCGAGCGCGAGGCCGACAAACAACTGACCGTCGGCGATGACCGGTTTCGGGCTGGTGAACTCATACCCTTCGGTCGGCCAGTAGCCAATAAACTTCACGCCTTTGGTCACCAGTTTATCGTGCAGCATGCCGAGCGCGTCCAGGAACCATTCACCGTAACCTAGCTGATCGCCCATTCCATAGAGTGCAACAATTTTGCCCTCCAGATTCAGCGTATCCAGTTGTTCCCAGATGGCTTCCCAGTCTTCCTGAATCTCACCGAAATCCCAGGTCGGAATGCCGAGGATCAGCACATCGTACTGCTCCATTAACGCTGGCGCGTCATCTTTCACATTGTGCAGCG
Organism: Pseudocitrobacter sp. RIT415; assembly: GCF_003057695.2. Lineage (NCBI taxonomy): Bacteria > Pseudomonadati > Pseudomonadota > Gammaproteobacteria > Enterobacterales > Enterobacteriaceae > Pseudocitrobacter > Pseudocitrobacter sp. RIT415. Next base: position 100,134 of record NZ_QBJC02000007.1, read on the forward strand.
TCACCAGTTCCGGGCCGATGATGTCGCGAATTTTCTCTGCCGCCATTTCGGTGTAGCAGGTACTGGAACCATAAAAAAGGCCGATGTTCATAACGTAAAGGTCTCGATTCTTACAGTGACTATGCCCGCAGTGTACCAGAAAGCCTAAAGATTCAGGCATAATGGTGCCGATGAAACAGGCAAAGGGGCGAACGTGGAACAGGATCTCGCACGAATCGAACAATTTCTCGATGCGCTGTGGCTGGAGCGCAATCTTGCCGAAAACACGCTGAGCGCTTATCGTCGCGATCTTACCATGGTGGTCGAATGGCTGGCGCATCGTGGCCTGACGCTTGAGACCGTACAGCATGACGATTTGCAAAATTTGCTCGCAGAACGCCAACAGGGCGGGTATAAAGCCACCAGTTCGGCGCGTCTGTTAAGCGCGATGCGCCGCTTCTTCCAGCATCTTTATCGCGAGAAAGTACGCGTCGATGATCCGAGTGCGCAACTGGCCTCACCGAAGTTGCCGCAGCGTTTACCGAAGGATTTAAGTGAAGCGCAGGTTGACCGGCTGCTGCAGTCGCCGGTAACCGATATCCCGCTGGAATTGCGCGATAAAGCGATGCTTGAGGTACTCTACGCCACCGGGCTTCGTGTCTCTGAACTGGTTGGGCTGACAATGAGCGATATCAGTTTGCGTCAGGGCGTGGTGCGCGTTATCGGTAAAGGCAATAAAGAGCGGCTCGTCCCTCTGGGGGAAGAAGCGGTATATTGGGTGGAAACGTATCTGGAACATGGTCGCCCGTGGCTGCTTAACGGGGTATCGATAGACGTTCTGTTCCCCAGCCAGCGCGCGCAACAAATGACGCGCCAGACGTTCTGGCATCGCATTAAACACTATGCTCAACTGGCGGGTATCGACAGCGAAAAGCTCTCCCCGCACGTATTACGTCACGCATTTGCCACGCATTTGCTCAACCATGGCGCAGATTTGCGTGTGGTGCAAATGTTGTTAGGTCATAGTGATTTATCGACAACACAAATTTATACGCACGTGGCGACCGAGCGACTGCGGCAACTTCATCAACAGCACCACCCACGCGCGTGATGCTGACTACAAAGGACGATTTTATGAAAAAAGGTTTAGTGATGCTCACCCTGCTGGCGGCGGCTTTTTCCGCGACCACCCATGCGGATGATGCGGCTATTAAACAGTCGCTGGCTAAACTGGGCGTACAAAGCACAGATATCCAGAATGCACCGGTCGCGGGCATGAAAACCGTGCTGACCAACAGCGGCGTGCTGTATGTGACTGAAGACGGCAAGCATATCATTCAGGGGCCTATGTATGACGTCAGCGGCGCACAGCCGGTGAACGTAACCAACCAGTTGTTGATGACGCATCTCAACGCGCTGGAAAAAGAGATGATTATCTACAAGGCACCGAAAGAGCAGCACGTGATTACCGTCTTTACCGATATCACTTGCGGCTACTGCCACAAGCTGCATGAAGAGATGAGCGACTACAACGCACTGGGCATCACCGTGCGCTATCTTGCCTTCCCGCGCCAGGGGCTTCAGAGCCAGGCTGAGCAGGATATGAAAGCCATCTGGTGTGCGAAAGATCGTAACAAAGCGTTCGATGACGCAATGAACGGCAAAGGCGTTCAGCCCGCCAGCTGCGATATCAATATCGCGGATCACTACGCCCTGGGCGTGCAGTTTGGCGTTAGCGGCACCCCGGCGATTGTCCTGAACGATGGCTACGTTGTGCCGGGCTATCAGGGGCCGAAAGAGATGAAAGCCTTCCTCGACGAACACAAAAAACAGACCAGCGGTAAATAATTCGCGTGAAACCACAGATTCAACTTCGCCGCCGTGAGGCGGTTGATTCAGATTCGTTGCCTGCTGATTTGCCGCCGTTGTTGCGTCGTTTGTATGCCAGTCGTGGCGTGAAATCGGCGGACGATCTGGAGCGCGGCCTGAAGGGCATGCTGCACTGGCGCACATTAACGGGCGTCGAAAAAGCCGTTGAGATGCTGCACGATGCGTTCGAAAAGAATCTGCGCATTATGGTGGTGGGCGATTTTGACGCCGATGGTGCGACCAGCACCGCGCTAAGCGTGCTCTCGCTGCGCGCGATGGGCTGCCATAGCGTAGAATATCTGGTGCCGAACCGCTTTGAAGACGGTTATGGCCTGAGCCCGGAAGTCGTCGATCAGGCGCACGCACGCGGCGCGCAGATGATCATGACGGTGGATAACGGGATCTCTTCCCACGCGGGCGTCGATCACGCGCATGCGTTGGGGATCCGCGTGCTGGTCACCGATCACCACCTGCCGGGCGAGACGCTGCCGAACGCTGATGCGATGGTGAACCCAAACCTGGTGGACTGCCCGTTCCCGTCGAAATCGCTGGCGGGTGTCGGCGTGGCATTCTATCTGATGCTGGTGTTGTGTAATCATCTGAAGGCGAAAGGCTGGTTCGAGTCTCGCGGCATCGCGGTGCCGAAGATCGTCGAGTTCCTCGATCTGGTGGCGCTGGGTACGGTCGCCGATGTGGTGCCGCTGGATGCCAATAACCGCATTCTGACCTGGCAGGGGTTGAGCCGTATTCGCGCGGGCGTGTGTCGTCCGGGCATTAAAGCGCTGCTGGAAATTGCCAATCGCGACCCGCAAAAGCTGGTGGCAAGCGATCTCGGCTTTGCCCTTGGCCCGCGTCTGAACGCTGCCGGGCGGCTGGATGATATGTCAGTGGGCGTGGCGCTATTACTGAGCGAAAACCTCGGTGAAGCCCGCATGCTGGCGAATGAACTTGATGCCCTTAACCAGACGCGCAAAGAGATTGAGCAGGGCATGCAGGCGGAAGCGCTGACGCTGTGCGAAAAGCTGGAGCGCAGAAGCGAAACTCTGCCCGGCGGGCTGGCGATGTATCATCCTGAATGGCATCAGGGCGTGGTGGGTATTCTGGCTTCGCGCATTAAAGAGCGTTTCCATCGCCCGGTGATTGCGTTTGCGCCTGCCGGAGACGGTATGTTGAAAGGCTCTGGCCGTTCGATTCAGGGGCTGCATATGCGCGATGCCCTGGAACGCCTTGATACGCTTTATCCTGGCCTGATGATGAAGTTTGGCGGCCACGCGATGGCGGCCGGTTTATCGCTGGAAGAAGCGAAGTTTGATGAGTTCCAGCAGCGCTTTGGCGAACTGGTCACCGAATGGCTCGACCCGGCCCTGCTGCAGGGGGAAATTCTTTCGGATGGCGAACTTTCCGCGCAGGAAATGACGCTGGACGTGGCGCAGATGCTGCGTGACGCGGGGCCGTGGGGGCAGATGTTCCCGGAACCGTTGTTTGATGGGCATTTTCGCCTGTTGCAACAGCGGATTGTTGGCGAACGTCATCTGAAGGTGATGGTGGAACCCGTAGGCGGTGGCCCGCTGCTGGACGGCATTGCGTTCAACGTTGATACGACCTGCTGGCCGGATAACGGCGTGCGCGAAGTTAAGCTTGCCTATAAGCTCGATATCAATGAGTTTCGCGGAAACCGCAGTTTGCAGTTAATCATCGACAATATCTGGCCAATTTAGCGCCAGTAATCGCTATAAATAAGGGCGCAGATCCGGTAAAATCTCGCCCTTATAACCGCATTTTGACAAGTCCATTAAAAGAAAACAGACCATGTTTGAAATTAACCCGGTAAATAACCGCATTCAGGACCTCACGGAGCGCTCTGACGTTCTTAGGGGGTATCTTTGACTATGATGCCAAGAAAGAGCGTCTTGAAGAAGTAAACGCCGAGCTGGAACAGCCGGACGTCTGGAACGAACCTGAGCGCGCACAGGCGCTGGGTAAAGAGCGTTCCTCTCTGGAAGCCATCGTCGATACGCTGGATCAAATGTCTCAGGGGCTGGAAGATGTTTCCGGTCTGCTGGAGCTCGCAGTAGAAGCCGATGACGAAGAGACCTTCAACGAAGCCGTTGCGGAACTCGATACCCTGGAAGAGAAACTGGCGCAGCTTGAATTCCGTCGCATGTTCTCCGGTGAATATGACAGCGCTGATTGCTACCTGGACATCCAGGCAGGCTCCGGCGGCACCGAAGCGCAGGACTGGGCCAGCATGCTTGAGCGTATGTATCTGCGTTGGGCCGAAGCGCGCGGCTTCAAAACCGAGATCATCGAAGAATCTGAAGGTGAAGTTGCGGGTATCAAATCCGTCACCATCAAGATTTCCGGTGATTACGCGTACGGCTGGTTACGTACTGAAACCGGCGTTCACCGCCTGGTGCGTAAGAGCCCGTTCGACTCCGGTGGCCGTCGCCACACCTCTTTCAGCTCTGCGTTTGTTTACCCGGAAGTGGATGACGATATTGATATCGAAATCAACCCGGCTGACCTGCGCATCGACGTGTATCGCGCGTCCGGGGCAGGTGGTCAGCACGTTAACCGTACGGAATCTGCGGTACGTATTACCCACATTCCAACCAACACGGTAACGCAGTGCCAGAACGACCGTTCTCAGCACAAGAACAAAGACCAGGCCATGAAGCAGATGAAAGCGAAGCTTTATGAACTGGAAATGCAGAAGAAGAACGCGGAGAAACAGGCGATGGAAGACAACAAGTCTGACATCGGCTGGGGTAGCCAGATTCGTTCTTATGTCCTGGACGACTCCCGCATCAAAGATTTGCGTACCGGTGTAGAAACCCGAAACACGCAGGCGGTGCTGGACGGCAGTCTGGATCAATTTATCGAAGCAAGTTTGAAAGCAGGGTTATGAGGAACCAACATGTCTGAACAACACGCACAAGGTGCTGACGCGGTAGCTGACCTTAACAATGAACTGAAAGCGCGCCGCGAGAAACTGGCAGCACTGCGCGAGCAGGGGCTCCCGTTCCCGAACGATTTCCGCCGCGATCACACCTCAGACCAACTGCACGCTGACTTCGACGCGAAAGAGAACGAAGAGCTGGAAGCGCTGAACATTGAAGTGTCTGTCGCTGGCCGAATGATGACCCGTCGTATTATGGGTAAAGCTTCTTTCGTGACCTTACAGGACGTGGGTGGCCGCATCCAGCTGTACGTTGCTCGTGACGATCTGCCGGAAGGCGTGTACAACGAGCAGTTCAAGAAATGGGATCTCGGCGATATCCTCGGCGCGAAAGGTAAACTGTTCAAAACCAAAACTGGTGAACTGTCTATCCACTGCACCGAGCTGCGTCTGCTGACTAAAGCCCTGCGCCCGCTGCCGGACAAATTCCACGGTCTGCAGGATCAGGAAGCGCGCTACCGTCAGCGTTACCTGGATCTCATCTCTAACGATGAATCCCGCAATACGTTCAAAATTCGCTCTAAGATCCTGGCTGGCATCCGTCAGTTCATGGTGAACCGCGACTTTATGGAAGTGGAAACACCGATGATGCAGGTGATCCCAGGCGGTGCTTCTGCCCGTCCGTTCATCACCCACCACAACGCCCTGGACCTGGACATGTACCTGCGTATCGCGCCGGAACTGTACCTGAAACGTCTGGTGGTTGGCGGCTTCGAGCGCGTCTTCGAAATCAACCGTAACTTCCGTAACGAAGGCATCTCAGTACGTCATAACCCAGAGTTCACCATGATGGAACTCTATATGGCGTACGCGGATTACAAAGATCTGATCGAACTGACCGAATCTCTGTTCCGCACCCTGGCGCAGGATATTCTCGGTACCACTGAAGTGCCTTATGGCGAAGAAACCTTCGACTTCGGTAAACCGTTCGAAAAACTGACCATGCGCGAAGCGATCAAGAAATACCGTCCGGAAACGGATATGGCGGATCTGGATAACTTTGACTCTGCAAAAGCGATTGCCGAAAGCATCGGTATTAAAGTTGAGAAGAGCTGGGGTCTGGGCCGTATCGTGACCGAGATCTTCGAAGAAGTGGCCGAAGCGCACCTGATTCAGCCGACCTTCATCACCGAATACCCGGCAGAAGTCTCTCCGCTGGCGCGTCGTAATGACGTGAACCCGGAAATCACTGACCGCTTCGAATTCTTCATCGGTGGCCGTGAAATCGGTAACGGCTTTAGCGAGCTGAACGATGCAGAAGACCAGGCGCAGCGCTTCCAGGATCAGGTTGATGCGAAAGCCGCGGGCGACGACGAAGCGATGTTCTTCGACGAAGACTACGTGACTGCGCTGGAGCACGGCCTGCCACCGACTGCGGGTCTGGGTATCGGTATCGACCGTATGGTGATGCTGTTCACCAACAGCCACACCATCCGCGACGTGATCCTGTTCCCGGCGATGCGCCCGGTGAAATAAATCACTGAGATGTGAAAAAGCCCCGATGTGTGAGCATCGGGGCTTTTTTTTACCCCTCACCCTAACCCTCTCCCTAAGGGAGAGGGGACAGATAGCGCTGGTGGTTGAGACTGGTGCAGGTTTTCTCCCTCTCCCTCAGGGAGAGGGCAGGGGTGAGGGGACAAACCGCACCAGCTTATCCCGCGCTTCTTGCGAACGATACTGCAACACCATCCACGGACTGAACGCCCACGGAGTGGCCGCCAGAGCCTGAAAAAGCGCATCTAATGAAACCCAGTGGCTATCCATTACTTCGTCCGGGTTCAAGGCAACGGTATTGGTTAGCCTCGCCGCATACACCGGGCAGACTTCGTTTTCCACGATGCCGCTGGCGTCGGTTTCGCAATAACGAAATTCAGGAAAAACCGGGGTGATACTCGTAAGTTCGGCCCCCACTTCAAACCGGCAGCGGCGCGTAATCGCCTGCTCGAAGGTTTCACCTAATTGAGGATGACCACAAACAGAGTTCGTCCAGACACCCGGCCAGGCTTTTTTGCCGAGCGAACGGCGGGTGATCAGAACCTGACCTTCGTTATTGAAGATCCAGCAGGAGAAGGCGAGGTGGAGAGGCGTGTGGGCGGTATGTACGGCATATTTTTCCGCCGTGCCAACCGATTCACCTTTTTCATTCAGTAAAATGACGTGTTCTTGCCCTTTCATCACGGCTCCCGATAGCGAATTCCAATACGCCGGATGGCGCTGCGCTTATCCGGCCTACGAATATTACTCCGTAGGCCCGGTAAGCGAAGCGCCACCGGGCACAGCGATTATACCTCAAGCTTAGGCGAACAAACTGGCCCACAGTGCGGAAATAGGCATAACCAGAATTAAGCCTGGCAGCATATTGGCGACCGGGAACGCTTTGATATTACAGATGCGTAACCCGGTGGCGACCATAATCAACCCGCCTGCACAGGAGAAATCGGCCATCATATCCGGTGTAATCAAATGCAGGATATGCACCGCCAGCACTGCCAGCGCAACCTGAACAGCAATCAGCGGAATGCCAATCGTCATCACCGAAAATCCGAGCATGGTGGCAAAAATTGCCGCAGTGAATAAATCGAGCACGGTTTTAATGTAGAGGATCGACGGATCGCCGGTCATCCCTTCATGCATCGCACCGAAAATACCGGTACCGCTGGCGCAGAAGAGCACCAGAATCGCGACAAATTTCTCGGTGAACTCGTCGTGCGTTAAGCCCTGAACCGGCGGGAAGATGCGATTGATAAGTCCGCGAGTACTGCCCGCGGCTTTACCAATCTGTTTTTCGAGGAAAAATATTTCGCCAATCACCGCGCCGATAACCATCGCCAGCACCACGGCGGGCATGAATTTCACCTTGATGACCAGATTGATGCCAAGGCCTACCGAGCAAAGCCCGAAGGTCAGCGGCAGCGCCGTTTTAACGCGATCGGGAATATGCGTCCCGATGACCGATCCGAACAGGCCGCCGACGATCACCGCCGCGCCGTTCACATAGGGGCCAATTAACATGGAAGTGTCCTGATAGAGTTATTCAGTGTGGCTAAGAGATCCTTCGCCCCAGCGCGGAAGATCGTTAATATCAAAATCAAACAGATCGAGAGCACGGCTGACGCTATGAGTAACGATCTCGTCAGCCGTTTGTGGCCGCTGATAAAGCGCAGGTACCGGCGGGAAGATAATGCCGCCCATTTCGGTCACCGCGCCCATATTGCGAATATGGCCGAGGTTAAGCGGCGTTTCTCGCGCCAGCAGCACCAGACGGCGGCGCTCTTTGAGCACAACGTCTGCCGCCCGCGTCAGCAGATTGTCGGTCAGGCAGTGGGCGATAGCGCCCAGTGTTCTCATTGAACAGGGGGCAACAATCATCCCCGCCGTTTTAAATGAACCGCTGGAAATCGCCGCGCCCAGATGACCAATCGGGTGAACGACGTCCGCCATGGCGAAGACATCCTCCAGGCGGTAATCCGTCTCCAGCTGGCAGGTTTTCTCCGCCCCTTTCGAGACAACGAGATGAACCTCAACGTCCAGTTTCTGCAACAGTTCCAGCGCTTTCACGCCGTACTGGAACCCGGAGGCGCCGCTAATGCCGACAATCATGCGTTTCGTGGCCACGGTGTTCTCCTTATTCGAAGTCCGGCAGGAAGCGTTTCACATCGACTTCTTTGAATTTCGAGCGTTCAAAGTGGCTTTTCAGATGGAACGGTACGGTGCAGTCAAAGATGGTTTTGCAGGACATCCCCTGTTGCAGAATGCTTGGGCTGTAAGCCGGTACCTGAGACGGATCGAGCGGGTGGCAACGTACGCCCGGAATAGTGACGGTGTCCACGTCGCCCTGATAGCGCGTCTGCATCGCCCACATCACATCATCGCTATCGAAAATATCGACATCTTCATCCACCAGAATGACGTGTTTCAGCTCCGGGAACGCGGAGAAGGCGAGCAGGGCAGCCTGGCGCTGACGACCTTCATCAACGGCGGCGGATTTTTTAAATTGCATCACCGCCAGCAGTTTGCCGCCGCCTGCGGTATGCGCAAAGACGTTCAGCAGTTTGCCCGGCATCGCGCGTTCAACCATATCGAGGATGCTCGCTTCGGTCGGGATACCCGCCATGTTCACGTGTTCTTCGCCTGGCCCTACTGTGGTGCGCCAGATTGGGTTTTTACGGTGCGTTACCGCTTTCACTTTAATCACCGGAATCGCTTCTTTCGCTTCGCCGGTGTAGCCAGGGAATTCCGGCATTGCTTTGCCGGTGTTAGTGTTTTGGTCTTCACGCACGCGCACGTTAGGTAGCAGTTCGCCTTCGATGATGATTTCCGCGTGGGCGATCGCTTTCTCGTTGATGGTTTTACACTGTACCATTTCAACGGCATGACCGCGCAGCGAACCGGCGATGCTCAGTTCATCGAAGCCCAGTGGCGTGGTTGGCGGCTCGAAGCAGGCGGCAATTTCAATCGCCGGGTCAACGCCGATGCTGATAGAAATCGGCAGTGGTTTGCCCGCGGCTTCGGCTTTCATGCGGAACGCATCAATATGACGGCCTGGAGTGAGCCACATTGAAAGCTCATCTTTACTTTGCACGCATAAACGGTGAATGGTGATATCCGATTCATGCGTTTGCGGATCTGAGGCGTAGCACAGCCCCATGGTGATATACGGGCCGGCATCTTCTTCAGTATTGGTCGGCGCAGGCAGCAGTTTGCGCAGGTCGAAACCGGCGTCGGTAGCGAGGTGAACCACTTCCTGACCTACAGCAGGTGCGGTAGTCAGAACGGGCGCGATTGGCGTCTGTACGGAATCTTTCAGCAGATGACCCAGACGTTCCGGCGGGCAGTTCAGGAAGTGGCTGACGCGGTGACGGGAACCGTTAAGGCCAATGGCGACGCTGATATCGTTAAAGCCTTTAATTTTGTTGAACATCATTACCGGGCCATTTTTGCGGGTTGGACGCTGGCAGGTTCCGCCTGCGCCAACATAGCGGTAAACACCGGAGAGTTCCGCGTGCGGGTCAACTTCGGTATCGGTTTCAACATATTCGCCTGGCAGCGTTTTCAACAGCGCCAGCGCGGAGCGTAGGTCATGAACCTTACTTTTCATTGTGCTATTCCTGTGAGTAAGCAGTAAAACTGTCTGCGGTTACCCTAATCCCCAACAGAAAAAGGGACAAATACCGTTTAGCTGCGTCTGAGTAGATCAAAAAAGTGTGAGGCAGGTGTGGTGGCTGACGTACACTAGCCTTCAGGACGTTGGCGAGGAGGACGGTTTCGTGGATTTAAAACGATTACGCTATTTTTGTCGGGTAGTGGAGCAAGGCTCGATAAGCCAGGCGGCGAAAGTGCTGAATATGGCGCAACCGCCGCTCAGTAAACGTATCCAGGAGCTGGAGGATGAGCTGCAAACACCGCTCTTTACCCGTCGGGGTAATCGAATTGAGCCGACAGAGGCAGGATTTTTCCTTTATCGCAAAGCCTGCGAGATTTTGCGTCAGGTGGAAGACACCGCGCGAGAAACCATGGAGATCGCGCAAAAAGATCATCCGCAGTTTCGTCTTGGCCTCACGCACCTTTTCCAGTCCTACTTTAAACCATTGCTATTGGCGCTGTATGAGCGCAATCCCAACATTGAGGTGAATATCTCGGTCACCGATTCCAGTCATCTGGAGATGCTACTCAATGAAGGGGCCATTGATTGAGCGCTAATTCAGCGACCCTATCGCAGTGAAGGGTTTGATTTCGTTTCATTTGATCCCATCAAGCTGGTGGCGGTCATCAGCAAAAAATGTTTGCCCCAGGCACCCGCGAACCCTTTCGACTACACGGCGCTGGCTGACTTTCCGCTGGTATTGCTGCATCGGGCGAAAGATTCCGGCACTTACGAGATGCTTATCGATCTGTTCAGGAAGGCGGGGGTAAATCCGAATGTGATTATGCATATCACCCAGCCGGGCATGATCCTCGATTGGCTCGAATCGGGGCTGTCTGCCGCCACGCTGCTACCCTCATCGGAAGTGGACTTGACGCGCTTATCCCACTGCCACGTGGTTGATGTCTTCCCCTCGCCGCAGGTTTTCTATCCCGCGCTGGTGAAAATGCCCGTCGCGAACTGGGTACCGGAAGTGATGGAGTTGGTGGCGGAAGGGTATCCTTTTAACTCTCCTCCTTCTGTCTGAGATATTGGCATCCGCCATCAGCCTGCTATCATAGGCGACCTGACCGAACTAACCTGAGGACGATGTTTTGCTAGCAGGATGCCTGAGTACCCAGCCAATGCGTTTTTTACTGTGCCTGTTCCTCGGCGTGGTGCTGGTGGGCTGTTCCGGGAGCAAATCGGGCTCCGGCAGCTATGATGGTTCGGTCTACACCGTAAAACGTGGCGATACCCTGTCGCGCATCTCCCGCGCCACAGGCACCAGCGTGGCTGAGCTGGCGCGTCTGAACGGCATTAAACCGCCTTACATTATTGAAGTGGGGCAAAAGATTAAAACCGGAAGTTCATCCAAACTTCTCGGCAAAAAGCCGACCAGCACGGCAAAAGTCACACCGTCCTCCGCCGTGCCGCAATCATCATGGCCGCCGGTGGGGCAACGCTGCTGGCGCTGGCCGACCAGCGGGAAAGTCATCATGCCGTACTCCACCGCAGATGGCGGTAACAAAGGTATCGATATTTCCGGCAGTCGTGGTCAGCCGGTTTACGCCGCAGGGGCAGGGAAGGTGGTCTACGTCGGCAACCAGCTGCGTGGCTACGGCAATCTGATCATGATTAAACACAGCGAAGATTACATCACCGCTTACGCGCATAACGACACGCTGCTGGTGAACAACGGGCAAAGCGTGAAGATAGGTCAGAAGATTGCCACCATGGGCAGCAGCGATGCTGATTCCGTGCGACTGCACTTCCAGATCCGCTACCGCGCGACGGCGATTGATCCACTGCGCTACTTACCGCCGCAGGGCAGTAAGCCTAAGTGCTAAAAGACTATTTTATCGCCAGTCAGTGGCGATGAGGCTTGCCAGCGAAGGCATAAGGTTTATAATGCTCCTCGCACACGCCGAAGCGGGCGTAGTTCAATGGTAGAACGAGAGCTTCCCAAGCTCTATACGAGGGTTCGATTCCCTTCGCCCGCTCCAGATTCAAGGCTTCCAGACGTTTCCTTAATTTATTATCCAATTGATTAATAAGAAATTTTAAAATTCTGTTGGTCATTTGAACCCAATAGTACGCCTCTCGTTTAAGCTAAATGTAAGGGAGGGGGGGGCTATAATTGTACCCGCTGCTGAAACATCCCCCTATGAAACTGGCAACTCATCAGGTTAAAACTGCATAACCTAAATAGCACTGAGGCTCTTAGTGATTCCTTTCGTACATGAGCCAAACGTTTTACATCACAAAATACAAAATCCCCTTCTGCAAAGGTATCTGATGAGCAAGGAAAAGTGTACTCTTTTGAGTATTGCATCTGAGCATGCCGCTCAAATGACTTGTGATGCCTCATGTTACGTATGGATAACCGCTATGCCAAAAGAGAACAAAAATCCGAAACTGCGCAACTACGATCCTCGTTTTATCTACTCTCTTGTTGTGAAGCGTTACTTCTCTGAAATGAAGACCAAGATAGAAATTGCTGAGGAACTCGGTCTGTCTCGCTTCAAAGTTGCACGCCTGATTGATGAAGCGATTGCGCAAGAGTATGTCAAATTTACCTTTCCTAAACAGCAGGCTCTGGACGAGGAAATAGCACAAAATCTCTGTAAGAAATACGGATTGCAGGATGCCGTTGTACTTTCCGTTTCCGAGTCCTGGTCTTCTCAGGAACAATTAAACGTCAAGCTGGGAGGGATAGCGGCGACCTACTTGAGTGAAAATCTCAAAGAGGGTATGAAGTTTGGTCTGGCCTGGGGGCGGGTACTTTCAAGTACGGTGAGTCAACTGACGACATTACCCGTTCTGGATGTGGTTCAACTTTCTGGTGTTCATCCGGGCATTGAATTTAGTCAGGGCCCCATTGATTTAATTCACAAAGTGGCTGCCATTTCCCACGGAAGAGCGCATCCGATGTATGTTCCTATGTGGGTGGATGATGAAGGTTTAGCCCAGAAACTCGCTGACGATCAGGCTGTTCAGGATACACAAAAATTTTATTCAAATATGGATGTCGTTATTACCGGCATTGGCGCCTGGAAAACCGGCTCTTCCAGTTTATGTGATATTTTCCCTGAAACATGGCGTGAGACTTTAATGAGTCAGGATATTACTGCTGATGTATGCGTAACACTGGTAAATAGCAAAGGGGAAATTCTGGATAGTCCGCTGAACCGCCTGGGTTTCGGCATTACGACAGATCAATTGCGCGCCACAAAGAAACTGATTGGTGTGGCTGGTGGGGACGAAAAATATGAAGGTATTGTTGCCTCTCTCAAATCAGGTCTTCTGAATGTGCTGATCACTGATTTTGATACGGCTATTAAACTTCTGGATTAATAGCCGCTCGCGCTTACGCCTCGCCGGTATTATTCAATATCGGCATGACGTTCCTTCATTGTCTGACTCGTTTCATTAAGATTGGTCATTAATGACAGAACAATAGCGTCATAGGTCAGGAGGGAAGCCTGTTCGAAAAGAGAGCCCATTGGTTGGGCGCTGTGACCTGCCGGAATGGTGAGTACATAATCTGCCAGGGTCGCCAGAGATGAATCTGGTGCGGTAGTAATTAGCGCGATATACACGCCATTACGCTTTGCTATTTTCACCTGATTGATCAGGCGTTGGGTCTCTCCGGAACCTGAACCAACGATCATAAGGTCGTTTTTGCGAGAATGTGGAGAACTGATTTCCCCTACCACGCTGACGGACAGGCCAAGGTGCATCAGCCGGTTGGCAAAAGCATTAATCATTTGCCCTGAACGTCCTGCACCGGCAAGAAATACATGACCGGCTGTGATAATAGAATCAACGAGTGAGTGAAATTCTTTCTCATCGATTTTATCCATAAGCGAAGATAACTCGTTTAAAACGAGGGAGTAATTTTTCATGATGGTCATTCTTTATTAAAAAAAGGCAGATAGGGGATATCTGCCTTTTGTTTATCAGGATGCGGCAAGCATCTCTTCAACATATTTCCCGACTTCGTGCGTTTTAAGATTACGGCACGACTCGATGAACGAAATATCCTGGAAGAGTGTAAAGAGGCGACGTAGAACAGACATATGCTGATCGCTGGTTGCGAATGCGAGATTAAACATAATGCTGCATTCCACTGTGAGGTCAGCATCTTCCATCTGACCAAACACGACCCCTTTATCAAAACGCACAATGCTTATGCTATTGGTTTTTACCAGCGTATAGTCTGCATGCGGGATGGCAATGCCCTGACCGTTCGCCATCATTAAACCCGTCGGATAAGTCTTCTCACGCTCCAGGCAGGCCTGAATATACTCGGGAGTGATATAGCCTTTCTCCAAAAGCTTCTGGCCTGCAAACTCAATTGCTGTAGACCAGTCAGCGATCGTACCCTCGACGTCATTTACCAGAATCTCAAGCTTCATCATTTCACCTGGTTAAGCATTTCTTCTTTAACAGCATCAAAAATCTCATCTTCGCCAAGACCCGTTAACAGGCCTGCACCCACAATCACACGAGTAGTGATACCTGGGTTATCCAGCTTGGTTGAAGAGACAATCAGGTCATAGTTGTTAAACGTATCTGTGGTACAAGCCATCAATGAGGATTTATCTACCTGCGCTTCGATATTCTGTTCTTTCAGGTAGTCCTGCAGAACAGAAACCATAATGGAAGAAGAAGCAATACCGTTTCCACATACAACTAAAATCTTTTTCATTTTCAATCACCTTATGAAGTTTTAAGCCGTTTTTTCTGCCTCAGTTTTCAACTGACGGCGCGCTTTTTGTTTGAGTAAGTAGCCTACGGACAACAGCAATACAGCGGCAAGAACATAGCCTGCGATGCCAATATGGCTGAGTCCAGCAAAGAGACCGGTGAACGGGTTAGCTGATGGATTAAGCGATGAGTACATCACGCTGGCATCAGGATTGGTGCCGAATTTCTGGAACACTTCATTCGTTGCTGGAGCCATCCAGGAAGCGATGTATAAGCCGCCGCCAAACAGGATGATGGAGGTCACCCAGGTACGAATAATGTTGCCATTAAAAACAGGTACCATGCACGCAATAAAGAATACGAACTGCGAGAGATCACCCAGAGGCATCACTCGGTTGCCGGGAAGGACAACGGCGAGGATAACAATAACCGGGATCAGCAGCAGTGCTGGCGCGATAACTGAAGGATGACCCACAATCAGCGCGGTATCCATCCCGACGGTGATCTCGCGGTCCGGAAAACGTTTAACCAGTTTCTTACGTGCCACGTTGGACAGCGGAACCAGGCCTTCCATCATAATCGAAGTCATGCGTGGCAGCAGGAGCATCACAGCGGCAAGGTACATACCCAATTGCAGGCTGGCAATAATGGTGTGATACGGAGATTCCCAACCATAACCACAGAATCCAAGAAGAATACCAATAATGAAACCAACCATGGTCGGATCACCAAGGATACCAAAGCGTTTCTGAATGCTTTCCGCCGTAACGTTCAGATTACGGAATCCAGGGATGCGATCGTATATCCAGTTAAACGGATAAGCGAACAGCAAATAGGTGTTTGCAACCGGGTGGGAGATGGCAACGCCTTTTGGCAGGTTGAAGAATTTTTCGTTGTTTTTCGCACCCAGGTCAGCTGCAATAAGCGCCCAGACATGGAACAATGCAGCTGTAAGAACACCGTAAAGGAAGCTGCCGGAGTAAACCCCAACGATCGCCCCCATAGAAGCATTCTGGTGAAGGTTAAACACGTCAACGTTTACACAGTCCGTCAGACGGGCTACCAGCATAGCAATATTCACCGCAACGCACAGAGGGATGATAATCGCCCCCATACTTGAGCCAAAACCCATTACGGCGGTGGCTGCGCCGCCAACATCAATGGCGCTCAGAGAGGAACCCGTGGCCTCTGCAAGCCCTGTCACTGCAGGCTGCATTTTTTCAAGCATCAGCTTGATGGTCATGGTTAATGCAATAAAACCGATGCCGACTTTAATGGCGGATGAAATACATTCCGACAGGGGGCGCCCCAGAAGTTTCATCAGTATAAGGAAGATGACCGGTATAAAAATAAAGTTACCCAGGTCATTGATAAACTGTGTGATCAGTTCCATTTTTTAGCCCTCAGATTTCTCATCATCTGGTCTGAAACCCATATTCCATCGAACATCTTCAGGTTTCGTCAGCAATGCGTTGTCACTGCGTTCGGCTTCCAGGAGATTCTTTTTGGAATTTTCCCTTGCAGTGGCAAAGTCGAACGCATTGTCATACCAGGCATCAACGATCATTTTTGTGTATTCAAGATCATTAACTCTGCAGCCAAGTCCAATCACCTGCGCATTGTTACTGAGTCTTGCTCGTTTGGCCGAGTAGGGGTTGGTGACGGCGACAGCACGAATCCCCCAGTGCTTATTTATCTGGCAAGTAAAGCCAATTCCGGTTCCGCAAACGTAGATACCGAGGCGGCATTCGTCCCGTTGAATAACACCTGCCATTTCATCCGCAAGACGAGCGAAGTTGTTGAAACCATCTTCTTTTCGTTTAACGGGATCGTACACGACCTCGGCATTTTTCTCTTCTTCGAGGTATTTTTTAATTTCCTCCTTACGGTCAAACCCTACATCATCACACGCGATTGCAATTTTCGTTTTCATCTCAACTAACCTGTTATAAAGAACTTAAGCCAAGTATGCTGTTGGTAAATATTGGTTGTCAACTGAGATCAAAATCACAAAATTCATAAATTATTGATTTTATTGAAATTAAAAACCAATAAAAACAAATAAAAACTAATTTTCACCAATTTAAAAGTGCGGTTCGTAGGACGTAAGATTAAAAGCTTGCAGGGATGAAACGTGATTTTCTTTGTTTAACATTTTGATTTTAATGGTTTTTATTTTCTTTGCCCGTTGCTTTTACGAAAGACGGCCCACGGGCGATGGTGAATTGTCTTCTTCTTGCATTTGTTTTTGTTTGCATCTTCTGTGCTATGATTCGCTCCATTGCATAAAGTTGAAAGGCCATAGGGGGAAGGATGTACCTGGTTGAAGAAAGGAGAAAATTGATCCTTGAAGAGATTATTTCGGCGGGTACCGTGTATGTAAGCGACCTGGCCAAAAAGTATGAGGTCACTTATGAAACTATCCGCAAAGATCTCTCCCATCTTGAAAAAAAAGGGCTGCTGATCAAAAGCCATGGAGGGGCGACGTTAAAGCAGGGGGCTGTCGAGCATCCTTTCCAGGTAAGGGAAAAAGAAAACAGTACTTTCAAGCAAGCGATAGCCAGAAAAGCGCTGGATTTTATCCCCCCCAATAGCTCAATGATTATTGGGACAGGGAGTTCTAACTATGAACTGGCCAATCTGCTGTGCATGAAATCTGGCTTTAAAATTTTTACCGATTCTCTGCCGGTGGCCAGCGTGCTGATCGAGTCTGATAACCAGGTCTTTCTGTTCGGCGGAGAACTGAGGAAGAAAAGCTCTTCTGTCTTTGGCGGATGGGCTGTGTCAATGATTAATGATATTAACGTTGATCTCTGTTTTATTGGCACCGATGGCTTCAACAATATGACGGGCCCGTCCACTCCGTCCTCCTCGGATGCCTTTCTGGATCGAACGATCATTGCCCATTCAGAGAAGAAATATATCCTGGGCGATTACACTAAGTTCCAGCGAAGCAGCTTGTTTAAGATCTGCGACTGGTCTGAAATTACCGCGCTGATCACTAATGATATCGCGGATAAAGACGGTATTGCCGAAGTAGCGAAGCATACAACAGTAATAACTTGTTGATATTTCATTCAATAATTACAATAACGGTACATAGCATGTGCCGTTGTCCCGCAGAAATAACATCAATCTGACGTACTGCTCATAAGAGCATTTTACGTATCACTATCAAAAAAACTCGCAATAACGCAAAAAAAATAAAAACTCTTAATAATCATTCTCTTGCATGTTGAGTGCGTCATGTTACCCAGGAATAAATGCTCATATGAGCATTTCATGTAATGCGCTTATGTGATTTTGTGTGATCGAGTTATAACTTTTGCGATCTCCCCATTTTAGCAAATCACTGATGTGTTATAACTGCTCATGTGATTAGTTGGATGCTCACATGAGCGTTTGGTTAGGTGAGGAGAATATAGTGGGTACAATTTCTATTAGTGTCGCTGATGGGGCGGCATACAAAACGTATGATGAAGTGCTGGAGCATATTCACGAGAAACATCTGGCCGAAGGAACCGTAAGAGAGACTTACCTCCAGGCGTTGCGTGAACGTGAAGCCGACTATCCTACAGGAATTTTACTTGATGGCTATGCTGTCGCCATCCCGCATTGCGATAGCCAGCACGCCATCAGCCCGGCGATATATATCATCCGTTTGCCTCAAGAAATAGAAGTTAATCAGGCTGATGGTGATGAAAAGTTGTGGGTTCGCCTGGTTGTCAACCTGGTTGTTACTCAACCAGCGGATCAATTGCAATTGCTGAAGGCGTTGTTTAACCATCTTCAGTTGGCTGATTTTTACCACCAGATGCTGGAGCTTCCTGCTGAAGAAGCAAAGGCATTATTTATTAACACAATAATTAAATAACAATTACCAGGAGATCTTACCATGATTACTATCCTCGTAGCCTGCGGAAGCGGTGTAGCAACCTCAACTCTTGCCGCTGATGAAGTTAAATCGGTTTGTGCAGAATACGGCATTGCCAATTTTAAGATTAATAAATGCAGCATGTCAGAACTGGCGTCCGAAATGCAAAGCGCTGATGTCGTCCTGACGACGAACAATTACAAAGGCGATATCGGTAAACCCCACATGAGCGTCGCAGGCTTTATTACAGGTATTAATGAAGCGGCGCTGCGTAAAAAATTAGGTGAGCTGTTAAGCGAAATTTCCAAAGGCTAAAGTCTAAAAAAGACGGGGGATGGTTAAATGGAAATGTTAAAAAGCATCATGTTTACTATTACAAGCATGGGCGCTACAGCAATATTGCCGCTTGTTATTTTCCTTTTAGGTCTGGTTTTTCGAATGAAGGTTGGTGCTGCCATTAAATCTGGCATCACTGTAGGTATCGGTTTCATCGGTCTGGGATTGGTAGTTGGGCTGTTAAATACAGCCCTGCAGCCAGCAATTACTTACTACTCAAAAATTGGCAGCGGGTTCACCGTGGCTGATATTGGATGGCCTGCGGTTGGCGCCGCTGCGTGGGTCGCCCCGTTTGCTGCAATGGTTATTCCTATCGGTATTATCCTGAATCTTATCCTGGTTCGTCTGAAGCTTACCAAAACGCTCAATGTGGACATCTGGAACTATATGCATTTCCTGGTTCCGGGAGCTCTTGCATATTTCGTCTTTGACAGCTTTTTCCTTGGGTTGGGTGTTGCCGTGGCTCTGAGCGTAGCCGCACTTTTTATTGGCGATCTGATTGCGCCAAGATGGCAGAAATATTACGGCCTGGAGGGAACGACCTGTACTACAATGATCCACATCGGATGGACACTTCCATTTGCATGGGTTGTTAACAAAATCATTGATTTCATTCCGGGTTTAAACAAGCTGGATGTGGATTTAGAGAGTGTTCAGAAGCGACTGGGTGTATTTGGTGAACCTGCAATCATCGGTGTGATTGTCGGTGCACTCCTGGGATTGTTAACCAAACAACCCATTACCACTATTGTGCCAATGGCGATGGGCGTGGCTGGTGTCATGGTGCTGTTGCCAAAAGTGGTAGGAGTCCTTATGGAAGGGCTTAACCCGATTGGTAAAAGCGCTAAAGAAATTATGCAAAAGCAAATGGGTAAAGATGCGGAACTGAATATTGGGATGGACTGCGCTCTGGCACTTGGCGATCCTGCAACGGTTACGGTGACCGTCATTACCATCCCTCTGACAATGCTGTGTGCGCTGGTTTTACCGGGTATTCAGATATTCCCAATCGGCGTGCTGATGTCAATTATCTATATGACGACCATGACGGTCATGGTCAGTAACGGCAACGTTATTCGCTCAATTATCTCAACCTTACTGTTCTGTGTAGTAGTTATGTATCTGGGGGGATATGTCGCGCCCGGTGCAACTCAGTTCCTGAACGGTGCTGGCGTCGGCCTGAATGGCCAGGGGACGGACTTCGTATTGACCGGCCCATGGGAGATTCTGACCTACTGGTTGAGCACAGTTACTCATTAATTTACGGAGTCGACTAAAATGGCACAAATTTTACCATCAGTATTTGGTGCAAACATATTACGTTTGCAGGAAGAAATTCAGTTTCTGGAAACAGAAAAGACAGAAATTCTGCATGTTGACTTAATGGATGGAACTTATGTAAGCAATATTGCTTTCGGCCCTAACCAAATTGCGGCAATGAAAAAAGCCAGTTCTATGATATTTGATGTCCATATGATGCTGGCAAATCCGGAAAGACATATCGATGATGTCATTAAAACCGGAGCAGAAATGATTTCAGTTCATTATGAATCAACGCCACATGTGCATTATATCATCCAGAAGATTAAGAAAGCCGGGCGTAAAGCTGGTGTCGTTCTCAATCCGGGAACGCCGGAAAACGTAATTGAATACCTTTTGGATGATATTGATTACATTTTGATTATGACTATTAATCCAGGTCAACCAGGTCAGACATTTATTGAAAAAAGCCTGGAGAAGATCCGGAATACTAAAAAAATGGTTGCCGGGCGCAATATTCAGATTGAAGTTGATGGCGGCGTTAATGCTGAAATTGCTAAAAAGGTCAAGGAAGCGGGTGCTGATTTAATTGTCGTTGGCGGCGCGTTATTTAATGACAACCCAATGGAAAGCTATCGCACATTAAGGGCAGCAATCAAATAATATATTAGTATCAAATAAACCCAGTCACCCTACACGAAATTATTGGCATTCATTAAATCACCAATTACCTGAAAGGGGAGTTGTCCTCCCCTATGTCATAAGATTTTGAGGAGTATAGAGAAATGAGTAATTTTGAAGGCAAAGTCGCGCTAGTAACCGGTGGGGCACATGGAATCGGGAAAGGTATTGCTAAGCAATTCGCTGACCGTGGAGCTCATACTGTTATTGTCGATTATAACGAAGAAAATGGTAAAAAAACGGCTGAAGAGTTAACTTTCGGCAATGTTAAATCCTTATTCGTTAAAACTGATGTATCTGATCCAAAAGCTTTGGAAAACGTACGCGAGCAGGTTTTTCAAACCTTCGGACGTATTGATATTCTTGTGTTAAACGCGGGTGTGGCGTTTGCTAATAAGGTCAATAACATCACTTTTGAAGAGTGGAATAAAACAATTGCGATTAACCTGACGGGTCTGTTCAATACCGTTAAGGCATTCTACGATGACTTCACCACTAACCGTGGTTCTATTGTTTATATCTCTTCCGGCTCGGCACTTTCCGGCACTGGCGGCGGCGTGAGTTATCCGGCCAGTAAGGCAGGCGGTGAGGGATTGATTCGTGGCCTGGCAAAAGAATTAGGGCCTAAGGGTGTCAATGTTAACGCTATCGCGCCACGCCTGATTGATACCGGTGAAATGATGCGCGTCAATTATCCCACCCAGGCCGATCTTGACGCTGTACTGGAAAAAATTCCAGTGCGCCGTCTTGGCACCATTGACGATGTGGCTAACCTGGCAATCTTTTTGGCTGACAAAGACAACTCGTACATTCAGGGGCAAACCATTCTGATGGATGGTGGTCGTACCATCGCTTAAAGGGAGGGAATCACATGAGCGTTCAACAAAATACTTTAAATATTCTGAACGAGTTGCAACAAAATGCGATGAAGATTGATGATGCCCAGGCTGCTCATTTTGTCGCACAGATTAAGAATGCCAAACATATCTTTCTGCAGGGCGCGGGGCGTAGTGGCATCGCCATTCGCGGCTTTGCAAACCGTCTTCTCCACCTCGGTTTTTCAGTAAGCGTTGTGGGCGAAATTTCCTCTCCGCATACGAAACCGGGCGATCTGGTCATTATTGGCTCCGGCAGCGGTGAAACCGGGAGTCTGGTGAGCCTTGCGCAGAAGGCCGTTGCCTGTGGGGTGGATGTGGCGCTTGTCACGATGAAAGCGGAGTCCACGATCGGAAAACTGGCCAAGAGTACACTTGTTTTGCCTGGCACCGTGAAAGAAGACAACGAACGTAAAGAAGGTTCTTTTTCCCAGCCTATGGGGTCGGCTTTTGAGCAACTCTGCTTTATCACCTATGACGCAATCGTGCTCGAACTGATGGCCCAGCTCGGTGAAACCAGCGACACGATGTTTAAGAGACACGCTGACCTTGAGTAATCGCCCGGAAACGTCCCTTCAAGGGACGTTTCTTTTTTCCCGGCGAGATGAGGAGCCAGGCTGACAAAACCCTCACATAGCAACTGCTTCAGGCACATATCCATGTACCACTCCAATCCTCCATTCTGACCCATCACTCAATGTTGTATGTAACAAATAAATCGCGGTATTTTTCCGTTAAAGAAAATGTAATTGTTATCATTCTGCTTATAAAGATGAAAATTGATAGATGTTCCTTCTTTAATCAGAAAGTCAGATGTGATTTTTTCCAGGATTTCATCGCTTAACGTATCATCTCTCTGTATTCTTTGAATTTTTACGGAGGTGAAATAGACTGCATCACCGAATTTTTTGTAGGAAAAGTCAATGTATCGTCGGATGAAACCGACCTTTTTGTCATTCTCAATATACACGCCGCTGAGATAGACCGTACCTGAATTATTTTCAGGGACAATG
Source organism: Pseudocitrobacter sp. RIT415 (assembly GCF_003057695.2). Taxonomy (NCBI): domain Bacteria; kingdom Pseudomonadati; phylum Pseudomonadota; class Gammaproteobacteria; order Enterobacterales; family Enterobacteriaceae; genus Pseudocitrobacter; species Pseudocitrobacter sp. RIT415. The sequence goes on from NZ_QBJC02000007.1 coordinate 122,815, forward strand.
CTGAATGTCATGTTCTCATTGAGCTGATTATTATCAACGTAGTTGATGAGACTGGCTGTGCAGGAGATATTGCTGTTTGCTCTGTCCAATCGTAACATGGCAAGGTGGCTGATCAGTGTAGCGACAACAATAATGATAAGAACCATAATCAATGCAGTGTTCTTTTTATTCATGGTTTAACTCCATTTTAATAAATAAAGAAGAACAACTACCCGATGATTCCTGATCTAATTTTGAGTTACATGCCAGCGCATAGAACCCTCTCATCGTATTTGTTGTTGAAATATAAATATAGGGATTTCTCTCACATTTAATGTCGAGTCTATTCATCTCATTGATAACTGGTGCCAACGCATTAGCGGACGGAAAGGATTTATTATCATAATAAAATGTGCATCCTTGTTTTGTTACAAGGTGTTTGTATTCAGAGAATACATCCTCGCTTTTCACGGTATGCGACATGTTATTATGAAAGTTGTAAATCATGTAAGATATGATATATATCGAAACGCAAGCAATCGATATCCATAGCCACATAATATTACTTTTTTTTAATAAGCGTTCTTTTAAAGGAGGTAATGATTCCTCCTGATTCACAACATCCTCATGGATTGCGTCATGCTCTGGTGTATCTTTAGGAGTCTCAACGACTTTAACAGTTGCTTCTTCGTTGATTTTAAAACCCTTTCTTGGAACAGTTCTAATGATGTCGCTGGCATCAGGCGATGTACTTAATTCCCGAAATGAACGTCTGATAATCGAAATATTCTGGTAAAGGGTGTTTGTCGCGACTTCAGATTCAGCGCCACTCCACACTTTTTCGAAAAAACGATGATGCGATACCACCTGATGAGCGTTGTCTAAAAGCAAACTCAAGCATTTCCCTGCAGGATAAGTCAACATCACCTCATCTGAGGTGGTCAATGATGTTAATTTATTTGATGAAGAATTGAATTTCACTTCATCATTTATGATGTATATCATTAAGGTTATACCTTTACCCTTTTAACTCGATGTTATTCTTGAGCAAAATGCTGTGTGCACAACATGATGTTAAGTGTAGAAGATTTTGCCGTGAAGATACTGTGAATTATCTGAATTCTAGGAATTATCTGATTTTAAGGTGTTTATAAATCTTTTCAATTGTGTTTTTTTTGTGATTTGAATGTGGTTTGCAATGTAACTAAATTCAATAACTCACTGAATTTATTGGATTAAGAATTTTCTCTGCTGCAAGTCATCTTGTGAGTCTGCTGATTTCAGGTAAAACACTACAAACCACGAGGGTTTAGCGCAGCAAAATGCGTTGCCGTCAGCTACCTCGCTGCGAATCGGTGCCTCCATGATGCGCGAATCAGGTATTTATCGATGACGAGATCGCGACTTGAATTTCAGATGCCGCTGGCCCTGCACAACGCCGGGGAGAGCCAGCAATATTTATGCTATCCAGTTCTCTTCTGCCTTTATTAATACTGGTTGCTAATGATTCATTTGTGTTATTATAAATACGTGCATGATATTCCTTGTATCCAGGCAAAAGAATTGTAGTGAGAGATTGTTTTAAATATTTTCGTCGTGCTTTTGTTTTTTCTTATGAAATGTTAATGCTACGACGAAGAGTTAATGTGTTCTGAAACGATCTTAATTTAAAAAGTGATAAACCTTTCCAGTCTTAAATATAAAAAACCAGATGCGAATAAGTGTCTGTAAAATCTTATAAGTTTATCACCATCTAAAACATCACTCTTAAACAATACTGTTAATCCCCGTAAAGGGGGCTTGCTTACAAGGAAAAAATGAAATATGAAATTCTTAATTGATGATTTTTCAATGGAGTTTTTCTCACTGAAAAACAAAGTGGCGATCGTCACCGGAGCGGCAGGTGAATTGGGTCGGGGTTTAGCCATTGCGCTGGCGAAGGCGGGTGCCAATCTCTTACTGGTAGATATCAAATCAGCTAATCAGGAATATATTACGCGGTTAAAGCGTGCGGGCGGTGACGTCGATTTTATGACGATAGATATCACAGAACCGGGCGCTGCAACGAAGATTGTGAACAGAAGTGTAGAGCGATTCGGCCAGCTCGATATTCTTGTTAATAACGCCGGTATTTGTAATATCAATCGCCCGATTGATTTTAACCGTAATGACTGGGATCCCATGATCAATCTGAACCTGACGGCTGCATTTGAGATGTGTCAGGCCGCGATGCAGATTTTTGTTCCGCAACGGAGAGGAAAAATTATCAACATCTGTTCGGTTCTCTCTTTCCACGGCGGCCGATGGTCGCCAGGGTATGCGGCGACGAAACATGCGTTAGCGGGTCTAACCAAAGCCTACTCTGATGACTTCTCCGAATATAACATTCAGATTAACGGTATCGCGCCGGGTTACTACGTCAGCGAAATGACGTCAATTATCTATAACAATCCAAAAATCAGGGAACTTATTAAAGGCAGGATCCCGGCGAAACGTTGGGGTAAAGCACAGGATCTAATGGGGGCGATGGTCTTTCTGGCAAGTTCAGCGTCGGATTACGTTAATGGGCACATTTTAGTGATTGATGGCGGTTATTCTATTCGCTAGTGCAGAGCGCGCTTCCGGTGTTGTAACGATTCGGGAGCGCACTTAGTCGAACGACAATCCTTAATCAGAGAAGGTGATTTCCCGTTTTTCGCCGTGATCCCCCAGATACACTGCCGTCACTGTTCCTCCGGTCACCACATCCGCCAGCCAGTACCGCCGTTGGCTGAACGGTTTTACCATCATATCGCTCTCCTGGTTCACCCGGGTTGCGCCAATGCGGATGCCGCTAAATGAGATATGTAGCGGTGTCGGGTTATTGAATTCAATATATCCGGCTTTGCCATCGCGGCCCAGACGCCAGGTAAGTTTACGCACGGCCTCTTCCGGGCGTAGCGTGATGGATTTGGGACGGTAGAAGATTTTTAGCTGAGTATTCATTGCCAGTGTCACATGCGCAGAGTCTTTACGCGGACTTTCAGGCGGCATTTCATAAAGATTCAGCCAGAACGCGGATTCACGATCCTGCGGAAGCGGATCGTGATTGTAGACGATTCTCACTCCCTGAGTGTGTTTCGCCATCAACCGAAATACCGGCGGGAGTACGATAAACGGTGCCGTGGTTGATTCAGGCGAGCCTTCTCCATTATCGACCCAGCTCTGCACCACCACAGGGTAGTCGTTCGTATTGACCAGCATCAGCGTCTTTTCCCGATCGCCCTCGCGATAAATAACACGCGATGAAGCCGGCATGATGCCGGCTTCCACAGTACAAGCGAAGAGGGTGAGAAAAAGCAGTACAACGGATTTCATTGCATTTTCACCAATATATAAGCCGTTGCCCGAACCTTGCCTGAGCGCACGGTTTCATTAGGTAACTTTTTCAGGCGGGCGATAAAAGAGTAACTATAGCTGGAATAGCCCGGCAGGGTGGCTCCCTCTGGTGTGGCGCCTTCTAACACCGGATACCACCCTGCGGCGTCGCCGCCCGGTGTTAACGTCGCAATACCCGGCTGGCCAACCAGCGTCATCGGCGTATCGGGGTGGGCACTGTTCGAGATGTAGATCCCTACACCTTTTGCCATATCCGCCCCATCATAGTTATCTGAAACTAAAGCGCTGACACCGCCGCTGCTGTTGATAAGACCCAGTTTTTGCGCTGAGGTATAAGCCCCCTCAGAAACCTGTATCCCCAACGCCGTTTGGGTATCGTTTACCCCGGATTTCGCCGCGTCGCTGCACTCCACACGCACATTAAAGTTGCCAATGCTCTCCATACCCGCGCTAAGCTGTGATTCTGCAATGGTGGGAAGCATAACTAGCGGCGTGGCGCTACGGGCAACGCAGGTGGCATTGTTATAGAGAACATTCCCTGACCGCATGCCGTAACCGAAACCATTATCAGCCCCCCAGAATGACCAGTGAACTGAACTGTCTTCGCCCGGTTCATCATGAGCAAAGGGAACGCCGCTGGTGCCGGAAAGCTGAATATAGGCATTAGGTTGCGTACATTTGTAAACCACACCAGTAGGGCTTGCGTATCCCACTCCGCTACCATCGGTATTGTTATTACCGCAATAACTTGAGGACGCAGAAGTATCCGGTAGCGTACTGATTCGATAAAGCTCCGCATGAAGGGGAGGAATATCCTGCAAACGGATCTGAATCTTCGTTCCCTGCGTGGCATAGCTGGTGATAGGCACTTTCTTCCAGTAGCGACTAAGCGTCACGCCAGCCATCGTTTGCTTCAACCCAACGAAGGCGAACCAGGTGGCGTAAACATCAGTCAGGCCGTCAGGCCCGCCTGCATCATGAAACCCTCCGACACGATCGTCACCGTTCGTCGCGACCAAAAAATAGATGTTCGGCAAATCCGTCACGTCACATTCCCAGAGTACGGAGTCCCCTGTCGCGCCACGTGCTGTGTAGTTGGTGGGCGGAACCACCGTTGTTGCCAGCAGTGAGCCTACTGGTGCGAAATAGAGGTCGGTCATGTTTATTTTCCCGAACTCAATAATCGCTGTCCTGGTATCTTCCGTTTGCCCAACGAGTTTATTGCTACAGGTTGCCCATGCGCTCGACTGTATAAGCGCAACCAATATGATGGAGCTTAAAAGAATGTGTAAAAAAGTATTCTTAGACATCGTGTTTTCTCTGTATCAGGACTGACAGGTTTCATTCAGACGGATAAGAGGGCTTTTGTTCTCTTTCCCGCTGATGTCGAAGGGCAACTGACAGCTATCCTGCGCGCCGTCACCCCAGCGCACGGACAGGCGACCTTTCGTCTGCTCGGTGCGGAGGTATATTTGTCCCCCCTGGCCCGCAATTCCCACCACCGTATTATTCTCATCGAGCACATCAGCGCCCATAGGCAGTTCTGAACCATCCGCCATTTTGGATTTAATCAGCAGAGCTTTACCTGGCCGGGTTCTGAAGACCACTTTCACCCCGGCTCCCGCCACCGGCGCGACTTGTTTTTCGCTATCGACCAGCTCGGCATCACCTTCCATGCCTTCCGGATCGAGTGAAATACGGTTGTAGCGATAAGGTGTTACCGCCGGCACAAGGGCATAGCCGCTATCATTAATTTCCAACTGACTTGAGTTGTACACTTTCGCGCCTTCAGCGCCTTTGGCTTCGACAAGTGCGAAGGTTTCGCCAAGATAAGGCCCAAACGTGACGCCGCCACGGTGCGCCGCCAGCGCCCCTTGTACGTTGCCGGATGCCTGCCAGTAATCTTTACCTTTGGAGGCGTTAAGCCCAACGGTGGTTTGAGAGAAACGTTTTTGCATGTTGCCGCTCAGCGTTGTCTGTTTGTATTGCTGATCGCGCATGACGTTCAGGCTGTAGTTGGTGGTTTGTGCTTCATCAAGCATGCCCGTCAGCGAGCTTTGGTACTGAGTGCTGCCGTCGGTGGAGTGCGTCAAACTGTTACTCAGGCTCGGGACGCGTGGCCCGCTGCCGCCAAGCGGGAAAGAGAACGAGAGTGATGTCACTGTCTGCATTTCGCCTGCGCTACCGTTATAACTCCCGGTTCGCTGGCGTCCGACAGACAGGTTCATACTGATACCGTGGCGGAAGCTGTTGCTATATCCCAGTTGAAGCTGCGTATCGCGGTTTTTTCCACCACGATAGTCTTGCGTAGAGCCCGAAACGAATAGGTTGCCGTAGTCCGAAAGGCTTTGGCTCAGCGTAAGATCAAATCGCGACCGCTGACGCCATTGACTGGAATCCCATAACTCACTATTGCTGGCCGCATGGCGTTCACCGAGCACATCCGCCAGATCGCGATAGCCGCTGGTGGAATAACGGTAGCCAGCCAGTGAAACCGTGGTTGCCGTTGGCTGGAAAGTCTTACTCCATGTCAGTTGCGTCATCCAGCCATTCTGCGTCTGGTTTTCCGGAACACGGGCGTGTGACCATGTCAAATTGGCCCCGAAGGCTCCCAGGGTGCTGCCGTAAACCCCGCCCAGCATCAATGCCTGATAGCCGTCTGCAATACGTGACCCACTGTTAAAGGTCAGGGTATTGGTTAACCCGTGCTGCCAGGTAAGATCACCGAACATCGAGTCATCACCGCTATCCTGTGTTTTCCCGATTTCTACGTTATAGCGGGAGGTTCCGGGACGCATCGACTCCGGTACCGCCGAGAAGGGCACACTGAAACGGCTGACGGCGCCATCGGCTTCCGTGACGGTAACCTCCAGGTCACCGCTGTAGCTGGTAGGATAGAGATCATTTATCTCAAAAGGCCCGGGAGCCACGGTGGTCTGATAAATTTCATGACCATTCTGCATGACAGATACCCGGGCGTTGGTTGCCGCGACGCCACGAATTGTCGGCGCGTATCCACGCATAGAGTCAGGCAACATGCGTTCGTCGGTTGCCAGGCTAACGCCATGGTAATTGAGGCCAGAGAAAAAACGTCCGCTGGTGATGAGTTGCCCCATTGTTAACTGACTATTGATGCCAGGCAGCGGGCGCTGCAGATAGCTGCGGATATTATTCCACTGGCTACCCTGCGTATTATCCCAGGTCAGGTTCGAGAGTTGACGATATTGCCAGCTGCCAAGGTTTACGCCGCCGTTCAACGATGCCCAGAACGAACGCTGACTGTGGGCATTCTGGCCTGTATAAGCGACGTTATAGTAGTTGGCGATATAATTCATAAACGCCAATGACGTACCCGTATCCAGCTCATTAGGCGGTACATACCCGCGTGGGCGGCTGACTAACTGGCTTTGCGGTACCGTCAGATCTAAACGCAGTTGCGATAACTGCGTTTGGCTGGTGACGCCGGGGGCGAGATCCTGGGCGAAGGAACACACGGGCAGCGGTTTATCGTTCGCGGCCGCCATTTTGAGACCGATAGCCGTCGCCACCTCTGGCGTCAGACAGGGAAGCACACGGCCATCCGCCGCCTCTTTAAAATTGACATCCCAACTGCCTGAAAGCTTATTGTTGGTATAGATGTCCATTTTATAATTGCCGGGTACCACAGATTCGCGGGTGGTCAGTTTGGCTAATGATGACTGGCTGAACCGACTACCACGAAAGAGTTGGGGGTCAAAGGTGTAGGTGTTTTCATCTGACGACGTAACCGGCGTGACCGTTTCTCCCCTGGTCGGCAGGCACAGAAAAACCAATGATGCCGCCGAAAATAACACAACGGATTTATTCATTTCTTAGTACTCGCGCGTAAAAATAAGACCGCTCGTCAGGCAGGAAAAACGTTATAAGTTGTGGTCGGAAGCCACATTCACGCCGTAGTCGTTGACCGTTACCAGATGAATGCGTGCGCCCTGCGCCACGCTCGCGCCAGGTTTCAGTGGCCATTCAACTTTGCTCTGCGGGGCAATCATCACCGAATTGGCCAGCGGGATTTTCTTCCCGTTGCTCTGCAACTCAGCAGCACGAATCACAACGTAATACCCTCCCGGGTTGGTGACCTCTATGCGGTTCTGTTTCACCTGATAAGTCAGCTTGCCTGCCGCTTCGTTTGCTTTACCGGCGATGGTGCCTGGGCGGTAGAAAATTTTGACGCGGTTGGTCAAGGCCAGGATCAGTTGGTTCTGGCCTTTATCGGTGTTTTTCAAATAAGGCAGTTGGCTGAAGCTGAACCAGAACACTGACTCACGATCCTGCGGTAAATTCCCGCCGGTAAAGAGCAAGCGCAGTGACTGACCGGAAGACGCTTCCATGCGAAACGCCTGCGGAGTGGGCATAAACGGTACGTTTTTTCCTGAACCCTTCTCATCTTCAATATGGATGTTGACGATGTAGGGTTGTTCGCTGGTATTACGCAACTGGACTGTTTTTTCCTTTGCGTTGCCCGGAAAGATGATTCGCGTTCCGGTCATAACCACGCTGGCAAACGCACTGCTGCTCATGCCCATGGAAAATACAAGTACCAGTAAATATGCAAAAATGTTCATTCTTATCTTTTCCATGTCCATGAAATATCTGAATAAAGGAGCAAAATACTGGCTGGCATTAACTGCCAGCCAGTATGGAAATTAGAGGTAGCTCAGGGTGTATTCAGCAACAGCCGTGATCTTACCTGCGGTTGCATTTGTACTGTCCATGATGAAGTAACGAGCGCCGAAGTCATAGCTGGCTTCAGTTTCGCCCACTTTCAGGGTCAGGCCCGGAACGCTGGTTGCGCCAGACAGGGTGACTGGGTTACCGGAAGTGCTTGCATCCATCAGCTGGATACCAAAACCTTTGGCTGCATCGCTGCTGGTGTCGCGGTTGCCCATCACACCGGTGGTGGCGTCAACGTCATAGCCCAGAAACGTGGTGTTGATAGCCAGATCTGAACCGGTCGGTGCCTGGCAATTAGTGACAGAAACGGTAAACGGAGTCTGACCTGCGCTCTGGCCGTCAGCTAATGTTGCACCGAAGTCAGCCATAGCGACGGTCGGCAGCAACACGACAGAGTTGGTCTGGCCATTCACATTCACAGAACAGGTCTGATCGGTCACTTCACCCTGGAAAGTCACAGTCGGTGCAGCGAAAGCAGACAGGGGTAATGCTGCAGCAACCATCAGAGGAGCCGCTTTTTTGAATGCAGAAAACATAATCATATCCTTTAAATTAAGATTTAAATAAAGCTGTTACAAAAAATCAAACAATCAATCTATATGGTCCAACGTAATATTTCTTTGCTCCGTAATACTCCTTAACTGTATGAGAACTTTAAATATATGAAAGCCATCGCTATCACAATCAATCTCAAGCTTATTAAACGTTGAGATCTTATAATGACTAATGTACTTAACATCCTTTTGCAGAATGGCGCGCAGTATTCTTCTGTTATCAATCAAGAAGTATGCGCTATAAACATCCCATTCAAATTTTGTTAGCGTGATGCATTTAACGCGCCTGCTTAGCGCTGGTGCGTTAAACAGTTTCAGTAACTCATTAAATCTCGTGTATCTGCTCAGAAAAACCTTGTCATAGATAGAGAACAAGACCTGTCGGTTTTTCATCTTTCTCAACGAAATAAACGTTAAGAAACGAGAGAGTTCAGGAATCTGCGAAATGATACTGAAATCATCCAGCGCAACAATGAGAATGTTTTTAACGAACGCCTCATCAAAACGCAGTAAACTAAAGTCAATGTCGTTTATATCCTGAACATGGAAAAAACTGTCGACCGCAAAAAAGTTATTGCGGGAAAGTTTTACGCATAATCCTTGCAGGTAGTACAAATCATCAGAGATGACGATTACCCTGGACTTTAAATGTTTATTCATTGTTATAACTCTGTTGCTAACAACAAAAGCGTCTTCTTTTTTTAGTTTTAAAACTATTTAAACAAGAAGGTATGTATCTGGATTCTTTTGTTGCGCGACATTTTCAATAAAACATCTAATGCTTTCTGGCTTCGTTGTACCCTGTTACTGCTATCTATACGGTTAATCGTAGACGTGCTTGATGACAAGGTAAGTAAGAAGCTGGTTTATGTCCTAACAGCGATGGAAATAATATAAGTCATTCGTAATATGCATCACAACTGAATTCCCACGAGATTATTGTGGCGAACTTTAATAAAAAATTTAATGCTTGCTCTGTTGGGTGTGATTGGTGCTTTGTGCTGTATATTATCTTAATCACTTTCATTTAAGGCATTTTTCACCAGAAATGCGCTGTTGTTGTTTACTTTTATGTTGTATCGGTGCTCCTTCTTGCAATAATCCTATAGAAATTAACGGCTTTGCTCACAAAAAGCACGGTTGTTGATGTATTTAAGATCAGTTAAGAGGTATTGGAATAAGCGCGATTTTGTTCTTATCCATTGAATACATTGATAAATATTTACCTGAGTAAAATGGAAGGAGTTATTAGCTCGTTTTTCTTTGCCATGATTCGCGACGGTCATCAAAAATTGATCCAGAAGGGTATTTATATGCCGCTCTCATCCAATGTGGGGCAATACAACATAAAACAATGTCAGGGATAGGCTTCATCTATATAGCACTACGTCAGCGCTGGCGCACTGCTGTTGTACCGGGTGTCATAATAAAGTGCCGGTCGCTGGAAATTCGGTGGGGTATTGGTTTTCTGGGTAAACGGCTGCAGATGACGTTCTAACATTGCCACTCATTTTTCTCTGCGGCCAAACAAAACATCTCTTCGCTTCTTTATAAGAAAGCAATTGAGAAATGTGTTTAATGATTGTTAAGCATATAACAATCTTGAAATAAATTATCCGAGAAACTCGCCAGGTTTCTCTTTATTTTATATGAAATGATTGTGTGTCTGGAATCACACATCATTTCAGATCTGTTTTGTCACTTTATATAAGTTGGTAAAATTTTTATCAGGCGTTTTTTAAGCCTTATGTTTTAGGGGGTTACAGGCGGCGTTTTGAGTGCTTAAAATAATAGTTCTGAGTTATTTTCTGAAGTTCTATTTCACTTTATTTTTCGTGATTTTTTATTGGGGCTGATGATAGGATTTGCAGCGGTCATTTTTGATGGGGAGCGGGAAACTGTCTAAAAATGATCTGCACATCCAAAATGTATAGCTTCAATAAGGAAGACCTTTGTGGCAAATGTGACTTTAAAAAAGGAAGCAACAGTGGTGAGAAAAATCACCCCGATTGCTTTACTTATGATGTTGTCTTTTCCTGTTGTAACTCAAGCTGCAGGACTGGTAATAAAGAATGGAACGGTCTATAACGCGAATGGCGTTCCCGTCGTGGACATCAATACGCCAAATAGTAATGGTTTGTCGCATAACGTCTGGGATAACCTGAACGTCGATAAGAATGGCGTTATTTTTAACAACAGCGCGAACGGTGCCAATACTTCGCTTGCGGGTAATATTCAGGGAAACAGCAATCTGACCGCCGGGTCAGCGAAAGTGATTCTGAATGAGGTGACCTCTAAAAATCCATCCACCATTAATGGGATGATGGAAGTTGCGGGGGATAAAGCCGACCTGATTATTGCTAACCCGAACGGTATTAGCGTAAACGGTGGCGGCTCCATCAATACAGGTAAACTGACCCTCACTACCGGTACACCTGATATCAAGGACGATAAGCTGGCCGGCTACTCCGTTAACGGCGGCACGATTACCCTCGGTAAACTGGATAACGCCAGCCCGACAGAAATTCTGTCTCGCAACGTCGTGGTGAACGGCAAAGTGTCTGCCGATGAACTGAACGTTGTTGCCGGCAATAACTATGTTAATGCCGCGGGCCAGGTGACGGGTAACGTCATTGCGACCGGTTCCCGTAACGCTTATAGCGTCGATGTCGCCAGCCTGGGGGGGATGTACGCCAACAAAATCAATCTCGTCAGCACCGAAAATGGTGTAGGGGTTCGTAACCAGGGCGTTATTGCGGGCGGCGCTAACGGCGTTAGCATTGATTCCAAAGGCAACCTGCTTAACAGTAATGCGCAGATTCAATCCGCAGGCACGGTTAACCTGAAGACCAACGGTACGCTGGATAACACCACGGGTAACGTGACGGCAGTAGGCACCATCTCGCTGGATACCAATAAGAAAAATATCGTAAACAGCCGCTCGGGTAATATCTCCACGATGGCCGATATTTACGTTAACAGCGGCGCTATCGACAACACCAACGGTAAAATTGCCGCAGCAGGCATGGTGGCAGTCGACACTAACAACGCGACGTTGACTAACTACGGTAAAGGCAGTTCTGTCGGGATTGAAGCCGGTATTGTGGCGTTGAAAACGGGCACGCTGAACAACAGCACTGGTCAGATTCACGGTGGCTATGTTGGGCTTGAGTCTGGCGCGGTCAATAACAATAACGGCGATATCCAGACCACCGGAGATATCGACATTATCAGCAAGGGTAACGTAGATAACAACAAGGGGCTGATCCGTTCGTCGGCGGGGCACGTTGTGGTGGGCGCGGCGGGCACTGTGAATAACGGTTCCACTAAAACGGCGGACACCAGCAGTTCGGACTCTTTGGGTATTCTTGCTGATACCGGCGTTGAGATTGGTGCCAACAGCATCAATAACAACGGTGGCCAAATTGCATCGAACGGCAATGTTACCCTTGCCAGCAACAGCGCTGTTGACGACTATGCCGGCAAGATACTGTCGAGCAGCAAGGTCAGCATCAAAGGCAGTTCGCTGCGTAATGATACCGGTGGTATCAGCGGTAAGCAGGGCATTGATGTCGCCGTTGGCGGCAGCCTGACCAATAGTATTGGTGTAATCAGTTCTGAAGAGGGTGACATCTCCCTGTTAGCGAATTCCGTGGACAACCACGGTGGTTTCATGATGGGTCAGAACATCACGATCCAGTCGATGTCGGGTGTGAATAACAACTCCGCGCTGGTCGTGGCCAGTAAAAAGCTCAAGGTGAATGCGCGCGGCAGCATCGAAAACCGCGACGGGAATAACTTTGGTAATAACTACGGCCTCTACTTCGGTATGCCTCAGCAAAAGGGTGGATTGATCGGCAAGGAAGGCGTTGAGCTTTCCGGGCAGAACGTCTACAACAACAACAGCCGTCTTATCGCTGAAGATGGCCCTCTGACGCTGGAATCGCAGAACACGTTTGATAATACGCGTGGTATGTTGACCAGTGGCGCTGATGCGTCCATTCAGGTGGGCGGCACGTATTACAACAACTACGCCACCACCTGGAGTGCGGGCAACCTTGATATCGATGCGACCACTCTGCAAAACAGCAGCAGCGGTACGATGATCGATAACAATGCGACTGGGTTCATTGCTTCCGACAAAAACCTTTCCCTGAATGTCGATAATACGCTTACCAACTACGGTTGGATCAGTGGTAAAGGCGATGTTGATCTGACGGTCAATAACGGCAACCTGTACAACCGCAATACCATTGCGGCGGAAAAGGCTCTCGATATTGCTGCGCTTAACGGCATTGAAAACTGGAAAGATATCTCCGCTGGTGATGACCTGACGATGACCACAAATCGTCATGTAACCAACAATAGCAACAGCAACATGGTTGGGCGGAATATCGTCATCAACGCGGTTAATGATATTACCAACCGCGGCAACATTGTCAGCGACGCTGACATGACGGTGACAACCAAAGGCAACCTGTATAACTCTCTCTACATGGTTGGCTATGGCGATATCGCATTGACCGCAAACAGCGTAACTAACAACAACGCGACCATCGAAGCGACAGGCGATCTGACAATCGATTCGAAGGGCAACGTGGGCAACAACCGCGGTAAGCTGCATGCATTGAACGGCGTGTTGTCTGTAAAAGGCAATAATCTGAACAATGATTACGGTGAAATTCGTGGTTATGGCGATGTTACGCTGGCACTGACCGGAAATTACGACAGCTATAAGGGGTCGTTGACCTCTGAAACCGGCGACGTAACTCTGGCGGCGAACACCGTGGACAATGCGAATGGTTTGATTGCCGGTGAGAATGTCTCCATCGATGCCAAATCGACGGTATACAACAACACCGCGCTGATCGCTGCGAATAAAAAGCTGACCATTAACGCGGGTGGCAATATCGAAAACCGCGATGGCAATAACTTCTTGCGCTATAACGGCCAGGTGTTCGGTATTACGGACAATGTTGGCGGTATTGTAGGTAAAGAAGGTGTCGCGATTTCTGCTCAGAACGTTTACAACAACAATAGCAGCATCATCGCTGAAAATGGCCCGCTTAGCCTGCTGTCAAAGGGAACGCTGGATAACACCCGCGCGCTTCTGAGCAGCGGTGCTGAGGCTATTATCCGTGCGGCAGGAACGTTCTACAACAATTATGCCACCACCTACAGCGCCGGTAATCTCGACATTTACGCTGGTTCTCTGAGCAACTACAGCGACGGTCGTCTGGAAGACGATACCGCCACGGGTATTATTGCTTCGGATAACAACCTGGATCTGAATGTTGATAACAGCGTCACTAACTATGGTTGGATCAGCGGGAAAGGCGATGTGCATTTCAACGTTCTGAAAGGCACGCTGTATAACCGCAATGCCATTGCGGCTGATAAAGCACTGACTATTAGTGCCCTGAATGGTGTTGAGAACATTAAAGACATCGTGGCGGGAACGGCGCTGACAATTGATACTCAGAAGCATGTTACTAACAACAGTAACAGCAATATGCTGGGGCAAACCATCGCGATTAATGCCGTTAATGACATTAATAACTGGGGCAATATTGTGAGTGATTATTCTCTGGGTGTAAAAACGCAAGGGAATATTTATAACTATCTCAATATGCTCAGCTATGGCGTAGCAGGTGTATCGGCGAATAAGGTAACGAACAGCGGGACAAACGCCGTTCTCGGTGGCTTCTACGGCTTAGCGTTAGAAGCAAACGAAACCAATAACACCGGTACTATTGTCGGTATGTAAGATGTAACCAAAGACAGCAGCAACGTTCTTAAATATATGCGTCATGTTACGCAGGGGTTGCTGCTGTCTTTATTAAGCTTGAGACCATAATGGAATTACGATTTAAATTTAGCTGGCTGCTCATTCTTTTATGTTTTCAGGCATCCGCGAAAGACAGCCTGGATAACCTGATTAAGCAGCAAAAAAATGCTGATGCAGGGACGTATCGCGCGCATAAATTAGAGAAAAAGGACGTCTACTCTAACGCGCAACGCCATACGTTTATGCTGGGTGATTTACCGCAGGAGAAAAACTGCTTTCTGATTAACCGCGTAGAACTCGAACATGACTTCCTGGGACGTCAGCTGAGTAAAGCGGTGAATAAAGCCATTGCCGGACGCTGTGTTGGTAGTGTGGGGGTGCAGAAAATTGCCGCGGCACTGCAGGATTATTATATTAACGCCGGGTATATCACAACGCGTATTAGTCTTCCCGCGCAGGATATTTCCAAAGGCACGCTGCGTTTACGGGTGAATGCAGGAAAAATAGAAAAAACGGTTGTTGAAGGTAACGACATTAGTGAGTGGATGTTACCGTTTCAGCGTAACGATATTCTGAATATACGGGATATTGAGCAGGGGCTGGAAAACCTTCAGCGGGTACCTGGCGTTGACGTCAAAATTAACATTGAACCGGGAACGCGGGACGGTTACAGCATCGTTCATATCAATACCCAGCGTGGAAAAACCTGGAGTGTTCGGGCGAGCTATAACAATTGGGGCGATGAAGAGACCGGACGCTACCAGACTTCTGCGGTCGGTTATTTGTTCAATGCCGCGAAAATGGGCGACCTGTTTTATGTGGCGGGAACCCGTAGCACCACCGGGCAATATGAGAATGTTAGTGGTTACTACTCTCTTCCGGTTGGCTACTGGGAATATGGCTTCTTTTACAGCAAAAGCCAATCGCAGCAAGCGATTCCGCTCTCTTATTCTACCCTGGATTACGAGGGTGACAGCGAATACTGGAGCGCAAAAGCCTCGCGTACGGTATATCGCGATAAAAACAAAAAGCTGGCCGGAAGCGTTGAGCTGATCCGCCGGAAGTCGGCTTATACGCTGAACGGCGAAGAGATTACTTTGCAGGCGCGGGATATGGGCAACGTCAAGCTGGGGCTTAATTATAAGCAGCAGTTGCCAGGCGCATATTGGGATTCAACGCTCTCATGGCAGCGTTTTTTAACCTGGTTTGGCGGAAAAGAAACGCCTGATATGGTGTACGGCGACGTAAGCCCGGTTAGTCATGTTTTTAATTTTGCCGGGAACTATACCCGACAAATTAATAGCGGATATTACAACGCCGCGTTTATGGCTCAGTATGCACCACGTGAACTGACGCTGCAGGATCAAATAACTGTAGGTGATCGCTGGAGTATTCGCGGTTTTGAAAATAGTGCTGGTCTTTCAGGTAATGACGGATTTTATATTAAAAACACGCTGACCTATCCCTTTATGGGCGGCAAGGCCAGTTATTATGCGGGTGTGGATTATGGCCAGATTTACCAGGATGCCTCATACGGTGACGAAACACTTATTGGCGCAGCAGTCGGTATTGATGGCACGATAAAAAGTCTTGAATATAACTTTTCCGTGTCAACACCGCTTAAATATCCGGACACGCTGGATATCGACAAGGTTAACGTAAATTTTAATTTCTCGTACCAGATGTAGAAGAGAGTAGCGTAATGAGAATAGGAACCGATATTGTCGAGATTGCCCGAATCACCCGTGCGATTCTCAATGGTGAACAGGCTTTTTATCAACGTGTTTATACGCTGAAAGAGTGTGCGCTTATTAATCCGGACAATCCAGATTATGAACGCGCCTCGGGTTTTTGGGCCGCTAAAGAAGCGCTAGTTAAAGCTATAGGCTGTGGTTTTCGCGACGGAGTTCGCTTTCAGGATATTGAAATAACCCACGATGTTAATGGGGCTCCATATTTTATTATCACTGGACGACTGCAAGATATTCTTGTTGGGCAAGGCCTTAAAAATGTCGCCCTGAGTATTTCGCATTGCCGTACCCACGCCATTGCGACCGTCATCGTTTATTAACTCAATATATGTGATGAATATGTACAAATATAATGATTTGAATGAAAAAACTGTGCTGGTGACTGGTGCCAGTGGCGATATTGGATTGGGTATTTGCGAAAAATATCTTGAGCAGAACTGCAATGTTTATGCGCTCTATAAATCCAATGATGTGCAATTAAATGCCCTGAAAGCGAACCATCCGGTTGGCGATAAGCTGCATATTGTGCAATGCGATCTCGCTTGTTCACAGAGCGTTACTGCGCTCTGCGAACAGATTGAACGCGAAGCCGGCAAAATTGATGTGCTGGTTAATAACGCGGGCGTCGTCAAAGACAGCCTTTTTGCCTCGATGAGCTATGAGGATTTCACTCAGGTTATCGAGACCAATATGTTCAGCATTTTCCGTCTCACCAAAGACGCGTTGATGCTGCTGCGCGCGGCAGACAAGCCGGCCATCATCAATGTTGCCTCTATTGCAGCGTTGATCCCAAGCGTCGGCCAGGCGAACTACAGCGCCTCGAAAGGCGCGATTCTTGGCTTTACCCGTACGCTGGCGGCAGAGATGGCCCCCTGGGGCGTCCGCGTTAATGCTGTTGCACCGGGAATGATTGAATCGAAAATGGTGAAGAAAGTCTCCCGTGCGGTGGTTCGCGCGGTAACCAGCACCATCCCGTTACGCCGTCTTGGCACATGCGAAGAAGTGGCAAACACCATCGTCTTCTTAAGTTCTTCAGCCTCCAGTTACATTGTCGGCCAGACCATCGTTATCGATGGCGGCCTGGTTATGCGGTGATTTATGTCTAAATACACGATCCCTTCGAAGATCTTCCTCGAAATGGGCGGCTGGCGTCAGCCGCTGCTGATGGTCGATAAAATCGAAGATTATAAATATGGCGAAAATGGCTTTGTCAGTGTCGTAAAACACGTCACTTATAACGAACCGTATCTACTCGGACATTTCCCTGATGATCCGATTATGCCTGGCGTGATCATCTCTGAAATCTTCGGTCAGGCGAGTGAGTATCTGTCATTCCTGACAGACATTTGCGATATCTGGCGCGAGCGTTATGAGGAAGAACTGAAGTCATTGCGCGATATCCATGCGCGTATTTATCGCCCAGAAATGCTGGAGATAATCCGTACCCGTCGCACCCAGGTGCGCGGTGTGCTGGCGGCACAAAATTTAAAGTTTAAAGATATCGTCTATCCGGGTGATTCCATCGACGTTATCAGCAAACTCGCCTTTTCGGATGCCAACGGCTTTAAACATTATGCCGTCACCGCGCACGTCGGTAAAAAGCTGATTAGCCAGGGCACCATTATTAATTTCCGTGAAACCAAGTAGTCCAATAAGAGAGTGAACACCATGTCTAACATGAATGACGCGATTGAACAGCGTAAAGAAGTTCTGATGACCATTAAAACTGAGATTATCCAGCGCCTGAATATTCAGCGTGAGGAAGCGCAAATTGATGATGATACTGCGCTGTTTGGTAATGGTTTTAAATTAGATTCAGTCGATGCGACGGAAATTGTCGTGCTACTGGATAAAGTTTTCGATATCAAAATTAGCGAAAGTGACGATCCATCTTATATGCGCAGCATTAACAGTCTGGCGACTTTCGTTATTCAAAAGAAAAACGATTAATCACCCATTAACGAGAATATTATCAGGACCTATGTATGAAATCTCTTACTGAATTTCACTTGAAAAACAACGCCGTAATGGGTGTATATAACAATCGCACGGTGCCATCTTCTTATCATCCGGCAATCGTTGAATATAAAGCTGTGCGTGAAAATGCATTGCTGGTGGATCATTCCCATCTCTCTATTGTGAGCGTAATGGGCGATGACGCCTGGGCGCTAATCAACCATCTGGTCTCCGCTGATGTATCCATCATTCGTGATGAGCAGGCCATTTACTCTCTGGTGCTGAACGAAGAGGGCACCCTTCGCGGGGATATCTACGTGCTGTGCAGCATCGACGGTTACTACCTGCTGTCCGAAGATATTCCGGCAGCAGAACTGATTGCCAGCATGAATACCATTCTGGAAAAAGCGGAAGAGCTGGATATTCAGACGCTGCCCGAGATTCAGGATATGCAGGAAAGTGATTGGGGGGCGATCCTGCTTGAAGGCCCTTACTCATGGGAAATTATGTCAGAAATTCATGGTTTTGACGTGATTGGCCTGCCTTATTATGAGTATATGAACACCGATGAGGATCTGCTGATCTTCCGCTGCGGCAAACACGGTGAGTACGCTTATATGACTATCGGTGAGCAAGCAAAACTGGCTGAACAGTGGGAAAAGCTCTTAACCGTTGGTGAAAAATATCAGATGCAGACTGGCGGCCTGGATTATCAAAAAATCGTTCGGGTAGAAAACCCATGCTGGGACGCAAGCCTTTGGGAAGGTCAGGCGGTTAACCCGGTTCAACTGCAAATGCAATGGGCGGTGCAGTATGACAAAGATGACTTTATTGGTAAGGAGGCTGTCACCGCACTCTCTGAGAATTATACCGGCACCAAACTCATCGGGATGATTGCTCAGACTGAATGCGAAGGCATTGCTGCAGGCGATCGCGTTCTCGCGGAAGGTAAGGATGTAGGGTACGTGGTGAAAGCGGTATTTTCACCGGCGCTACAGCGGTTTATTGCACTGACCATGCTGGAAAATGATTACGCCTGGTCGGATATCAGCGGCTATGAAATTCAGACTGCCAGCGAAACCATTCCGGCACAATCAAAATGTCTGCCGTTTATTTATAACCTGAGCATGTTGGTTAGCCCAACAGAGCACAGTTATATCGATGCATCTAAAAATAAAAGCGCAGCGTAATTAAAATATGTCGCGCGGGGAAATAACCCGCGCGACCATTTCACCACGACGAATGGCTGGGTTGCCAGGTATTATTCATGAAAACGAGCAGGAAAAGAGTTGTTATTACCGGACTGGGGATTTTATCCTCCCTGGCTGAAAATATTCAGGATTTCCGGGAAGCATTATTAAATAAGAAAAATGGTGTTGCTGATAGCGAACGTTTTTCAACATGGTTTGAAAATGCGCGTGCGGCCGAAGTGCTGCATGATATTGATTATTCCGATCTCTCAGAGGACGTCATTGCTTCGCTGGATAACGCAGCGCTTTGGGCTTACAAAGTCGGTAAAGATGCATTGAATCAAGCCGGCCTGATGGAAAGCCGTGAAACGCTCAAAGAGACTGGCCTTATCGTCGGCGTCTCGTCAGCGGGAACGGAAGCGTTTTTGCCGCTTTTTGAACAGCGCATGAAAGATTTTTCGCTGCGTAAAGCGCTCTTTTCCGGCGCGTTCTCATCCTGTTGCTCCAGCGTGTCGACGCTGTTGGGTCTTCAGGGGGGAGTTGAACTGGTTGCTACGGCGTGTACCGCCAGCCCGAACGCGGTAGGGATGGCGTTTGACTACATCCAGAACGGTAAAAGTAAAACGATGCTGGCAGTGGGCACTGAGCCAATTTATCTGCCAACCTTTGCCGGATTCTACGCGCTAAACGTCATGCACCCTGACACCTGTACGCCGTTCTCGGGTCAATCCGGTATGTCGATTGGTGAAGGTGCGGGCGCCATCGTGCTGGAAGAGTACGAGCACGCCATCGCGCGTGGGGCGACCATTTACGGTGAAATCCTCTCTTATGCCACATCCTGTGATGCTTTCCATGAAACCGGGCCGGATCCGCGCGCCAGCGGTGCGGTGCAGGTGATGCATAAAGCGATGGAAAACGCGGGCGTCACGCCAGAACAGATCGACTACGTCAACGCGCACGGTACGGGTACCGAAGCTAACGATCGCATCGAAACGCTGGCGATGAAAAAAGTCTTCGCCAACCACGATAAGTTGCTGGTGAGCTCCACCAAATCTTACTTCGGCCACAACATTGGTGCTGCGGGTATTGTGGAACTGATTGCCTGTCTGGCAACGCTTCCGGATAACCGCGTACTGCCGACGCTGAATTTCAGCCAGGCTCGCCCGAATTGCGATCTGGACTATGTGCCGAATGAGTTTCGCGATCGCAACGTTAACATCTTCATGAAGAACAACTATGCCTTCGGCGGCAATAACTGCTGCATGATCCTGAGTATGGCGCCGGCTTCGATCCCGGTTAGCACCTATGATGCGAAGCGCGTTGCGATTTCAGGGATCGGCGCGGTATCGGCCATTGGTCATACGCTGAATCAGGTGCTGGAGAACGTCTGGTCGCAGGAGAATCACGTCGGGTTGGGTGGCGTCACTTTCCCGGACGACACGCTGGAAGAAGCCAAAGAACTGCTGGCGGTGCTGGATGCGTCTAACCAGTTTGCCGAGTTGTTTGATGAAGAGTACAGCTTTAGCGACGCGACGCTGCCGGAAACTGAAAGCAACTTCAAAACGTTCCAGGTCTCTGGGCTGGAGCCGCGTAAACACCTTCGTCGTTTCGACCCGCGTAAAGCGACCCGTGGCGGCACGTTCGCCCTGATTGCCCTCACCGAGGCGCTGGAACAGGCAAAGCGTAAAATCAAGCGCGATGGCGATGAGCTGGGCATGATCATGGGCATGTCCCGTGGGCCGCAGGAAACCACCTACAAATATCTGCAAAGCCTGAAGCCCGATCCACGCAAAGTGCGTACCTCGGAATTCCCTGGCTCGCTGATGAATGCGATCCCAACATTCTGTGGGATCTCAGAAGGGATCAAAGGGTATACCACCACGCTGGCTACCGGTGAAAACGCGGCGCTCGGCGCGCTCACCTACGGCTATGAAATTGTGCGTCAGAACCTGCAGCCACAAGTACTGGTGGGCGGTGCGGATGAGTATTTCCCGTCCATGTCGCTGTATATGGACGCGGTGACGCAAAAGATCCACATGACGGCTAAGGCGAGCGACTATCAGATCTACGGTGAAGACCCGAAGGGCTATGTCCCGGGCGAAGGCGCCTGCATGCTGCTGCTGGAAGATCCGCAGCAGGCCGCTGCGCGGGGGGCTGAGGTGCTGGCAGAACTGGTCGGCTACGGCAAATCATGCAGCAACACCTATTTCGATGCCTCTCTGCTGGAGGAAAAATCGGCCTCAATGGCGCTGGCGATTGAACGCGCGCTTACGCACGCGGGTATCACTGCTGGCGATATTGATCTGGTGTGTGGTACCAGCAACGGTAGCGATGATCATTCCCGTATCGAAATTGACGCGATCTACAACACCTTCGCCGCGCAAAAACCGGCGGTACCGGTAGTGAACTACAACGCTTGCTTTGGTTTTGTCGCCTCTGCAGCCGGTTTGCTTAACCTGGCCGTGATCGTTGACTGCATTAAAAAGCAGGCCGTACCCGCTATTCCGAATACGGTGAATTTCTTTGATGACCGCGTGAATTTTGTTCGCCAACCGATGAAGCTTGCTCTTAAGCATGTCTTACTGGTGGGCGCAACGGAAGGCGGTAACTACTACGCATTCGTCATTAAGGGATAAGACTGTGGACAATGCCGCTATTATTTCGGGTTACAGCGTCTGTTTGCCGTATGCCGAAGACTGTTCGCAGTTAATTGATCATCTGAAACAGGGCAAACGTGTAAAACGTCAGCCCTGGTTTACCACTGACGAAGAAGCCATTAAGTGCGGATTCAAAGGTAATACATCCGTGGCGACGTTGAAACACGTGGATGATAGCGCATTGGATCTGCTGTCTCAGTTGGTCGATGAAGCACTCGAGCAGGCAATGCTGGATAAGCATTGCCTGAGCGGGCGTAACGTTCGCGTTTACCTGACCGGTATCGGGCCGCGTATCGACGGGCTGGATTACAAATCTTTCTATAATTACAACGATGTAGAAGATATCAACTTAACGCAGACCATCATGAATCTGCATGCTTCTAAGATGTCGCAGGACTCGATTTCCAGCCATCTCGCGCGTCATTATCGCTTGCAATATTTGCCGCCAAATTTGAACTGTACCAGCAATTCATCCCTGACTGCCGTGCATCTGGCAACGCAGGGAATTGAGCAGGGCGGGATTGATATCGCCATTGTGCTGAACTGCTCAAAAATCAAAACCCAGGACATCTGGTTCCTTGAAACGCAATCCATGCTGGATAGCGAGCAGGTTCAACCGTTTGGTGAGAACAGTAAAGGCGTCTTGTTCGCAGAGGGTTTTAGCGCACTTCTGCTGGAAAGCGCCAGTCATCGCC
This sequence comes from Pseudocitrobacter sp. RIT415, assembly GCF_003057695.2. Taxonomy (NCBI): domain Bacteria; kingdom Pseudomonadati; phylum Pseudomonadota; class Gammaproteobacteria; order Enterobacterales; family Enterobacteriaceae; genus Pseudocitrobacter; species Pseudocitrobacter sp. RIT415. Next base: position 145,473 of record NZ_QBJC02000007.1, read on the forward strand.
GGGCGCGTCAACGAACAGAAGGCATAAGGTTGCAAACGGTCTACACCCAAATCAGTGCCGGGCGTAGCAACGATGCTTCATGGCTAAGCACTAACGTGCATAAGGTTATGCAGGCCGCGATGAAGCAGGCTGAAATCACGGTGGATGACCTTGCAGCTATTCTTCCGCACGGCAACGGTTCCTCTGTGAGTGACAACGCAGAAGCCAAAGCCCTTGCCATGTTTGTCAGCGATCGTCAGATCCCCGTACTCGCCTATAAAGGGCAGATCGGCTACACCGCGACCGGATCTGGCGTTATCGATCTGATCATCGGCCACCATACGTTGACGCATCATGAACTGATCGCACCGGTTGGTAACGACGTGATTATCGATAGCCTGGCTTCGCTGGTGCTTACCGACGGTAGCGTGACAGGGCATAACAAACATCGGTTATTGAAGGTCGGCGTGGGAGTTGATGGCTCGGTTATCGGCGTGGTGATGTCTGCTATGCAGACGGGGAGCGCGAAATAATGGCAAAAAGTCTCTACCTGTCTTCCTGGTCGCTAACGGAACCGGAGGACACGTTTCATTTTTATCAGCCGACCTGGCTCAACGCCTGGGAAGCGCATATGTATGAAAGAGGATTACATGGCACCCGTGCGAATGGCTGGGGGCTTAAACGCTTTGGCGTGGAGTCCGACGATTATGCGCCGGAACGGATCCGTAATCCACACTATATGCCCTACCTTGAGGCCATGGAGCAGGTTACCGATTCTGCATTACAGAACATGCCGACTAAAGAGCGGATGAAATTAATGAAATCGCGTACGGCGTTTATTTATGCTGATTCCTGGGGGGAATCCGGGCCGTTTGAGAATATTTCCAGCGCGTTGCATATCGCGATGATTGATACGCTGCCAAAGAATCTGCTGAAGAAATTCTCTATAACAGAACCGACCTGCAAGATTCGTGGCGAAAAACAGGCCTTCGCTCAGGCACTGCGTATGGCTCAGGATTATTTAGCCTGGGATGTATTCGACAATGTGGTGATTTGTGCCGCCTATCGGGCAATTCCGGTGCTGGTGTTCTCTGAAGAGGATGTGGGTAAACCGCGTAAGCGTTTATTCCCCCGCCAGGCAGATGATGTGAATTTATCCGTTGAGCGGGTGGGCTGCTTTATTCTCAGCCAGCGTGAGAGCGCAATTAAGGTGCAGTGCGGAGAGTATATTTCTGGCCGTGCGCCAGAGCATGCTGCGGGTATTGATGTCATGGCGTTCAGCGATCGGCAAAAAAAGCCGTTCCGGCACGAGCCTGGCATTATCGACCTGGTGGCGCATTATGGTGAAAGTGGCTGTCTGACGCCAGCGTTGAGCATGGACTATTTGACCCGTCATATTCAGCCTGGCGGGAAAATGCGCACGGTCATTGCCGATAAGCAGTTTGGTTATCACTACTTTGACCTTGAATATCTTGAAGGATAACGACAGTCATATGCAATCTACTATTAAATCGTTGCCCGCTATTTCACTTAGCAATATTTACAAGTGTTATGGCACCGGGGCAGCAAAAGTTGATGCGCTTAAAAGCATTAATCTTGATATCAATAAAGGCGAATTTCTTGCACTGTGTGGGCCATCGGGCAGTGGTAAAAGTACGCTTTTGAATATTCTTTCGGGTATTGATAAACCGACCTCCGGAACGGTTATCTTTTTAAATAAATTATTGAGCCAGTTGCCGGAAGAGCAGCTGTCGGTCATCCGTGGACAACATCTGGGTTTTATTTTTCAGTTTTTTAACCTTATGCCGGTATTAAACGTATTTGATAACGTTTATTTCCCACTAATACTGAATGGGCTGTTCAGTAAAAAAGAAGCCAAAGAACGGACGCGACATTATCTCGATAGCGTGGGGTTAAGCGGCTTTGGCGATCGTAAACCGGGACAATTATCGGGCGGTCAACAGCAGCGTGTCGCCATTGCCAGGGCATTAGCTCACGAACCTAAAGTGGTGGTTGCTGACGAACCGACGGGGAATTTAGATCTGGCCACGGGCGAGGCCATTTTGGATCTGCTACTGAACATTAACCAGCAGACCGGCACCACATTTGTGATTTCCACGCACTCAAGCGAATTAAGAGCGCGGGCGCGGCGCGTGGTTGAAATTCAGGATGGAGTAGTGATTCATGACTCAGATGCATAAAGGATTCTGGCTGGTTGCCATCTTTCTGTATGCCATGTTTTTGGCTCCGGGGATTCATGCGGCGACACCCGATGCAGTAAACCATGTCCTGCAAAAGGGGCTCCCGGCGCAACCAGCAGAACTGGCTGCCTTGACCGAGGCGTTAAAACAAGAGTATGACGCCCGGCATAACGTGGTGGCGCTGGTTTTTTACGCCTACGGCTTGCTGCGTCAGGCAGATGGATATTCGATGACGAACGATTTTATCCATGCCTCTGAATATGCCAAAAGCGGTTTTTTCTGGCTCGATGAAGCGGTGGATTTGCATGAGAAGAATCTACGGGTACGTTATTTGCGTACCCGGGTGGACGCCTATTTACCCGCTAATTCAGGACGGTGTGTGGTGACTATCAAGGATACCGAACAGATGCTGGCCGCCCCGGCGATATGGACAGCGACGATCCTCGACCACATTCTCGCAATGCGTTATCGCGCTTTGCGTCACTGTCAGGACACTTCAGGAGCGAATGCACTGCTGGCGCAAATCAAAGGGCAAAATGCCGCGCTAGCGCAGTCGCTGACGCATGATTTTAATGTTGTACCAGAATGGGATAGTGAAGAGTTAACCCAGGTACTGCTGCCGCTGATAAAAGGTAAGTAAATGTCCAGGGAAATTATAATCGTTAATATCGTGTTGATGCTGATCCTGTTTTTTGTGATTTATCAGGTTGTATTTTATTCACGCGATGTCAAATTTTCATTTTTAAATCTTTTTCGGCATAAACGCCGTTCATTTTCGACGATAACCGCAATTGTATTGGGTGGCGTGGCGATTTTTTTGTATGGCGGGTTTATTGATTACTCTTTCTGGATCCTGAAAGAGCAGACCATTCGCACTAATATTGGTCATGTTCAGATCTATAACAACCGTTACTTTGAAACGTCGAATAAAAGTAAGAGCCTGATTGCCGATTATGCAGCGTTAAAGAAAGCCATCCTGGACGATCCCGCGCTGGCGGCGGATATTTCAACGCTTTCCGGGCAACTGGAGTTCACTGGGGTGATGTCTCATTACGAGAGCGAAACATCCAGCTACTTCTCTGCGCTGGGCGTAGAACCGTTACCCGCGTTAAAGCTGGGATCGTTCGATAAGATCATCGCAGGCAGCGATCTTTCTCGAGTGAAGGGGGATGAAATCACGCTGGGAAGCGGTCTGGCGAAAACGCTGAATGCGAAATATGACGATTGGCTGGACGTAATGGTGGTCAATACGGCGGGCGGGCAGGGCGCGTTGTCGTTAAAACTGCGCGGTATTTTTGAATCAGGCATCAAGGATTATGACGATGTCGCGATGAAGATCCCGCTTGAGACCGCGCAACGTATGATGGGGACTGACGGCGTCAGTAAAGTGCTTATCCTGCTTAAGGATGATGACACCGCGGCATTCAGCGCGAAGCTGCGTCAGTTTATCGAACGCCATCATCTGCCGTTAATGGTGAAAGACTGGCGTGATGTATCACTTTTTTATCAGCAGGTTGAAGGGCTCCTGTCCGGCATCTATTTCTTCATCAAGCTGATTGTCGCCCTGATTGTCATCTTCATGATCGGCAATTCCATGGCGATGAATATCGTTGAGCGTACCCGGGAGATTACCACCCTCAGGGCTATTGGCCTGAAGCCGCTTCACGTAACGCGCCTGTTTCTGACGGAAGGTATTTTTATTGGTGTGATTGGCGCAGTCGGCAGCCTGCTGGTGGGGGGAGCTATCGCCTGGGTAATTAACCTTTACGGCATTGCGATGCCGCCATCTCCGGGGCAAACCATCGGCTATACCGCTTTTATAAAAACCAGTAACCCGGAATTGATTTGGGTGACGGTGGTATTACCCATTTTGACGGCAACAGGCGCGTCGGTATTACCGGCTTTACGGGCTTCCCGATTGAATATTTCTGACGCATTTAAATTTTCGTAGGACACATTATGAATATGGCTTTTTATGGCAAGTGGTTTGCTTGCCTGTGGCTCGCGACGTCGTGCGTTCAGGCGGCGAGCATTGATAATACGGCGCTTGAGATTATTCGTCGCGCTGACGAAATCCGTTCGCCGAATAAACCGTTTCGCTATACGCTGACGGTAACGGAATATAAAGCAGGCGCAACGCAACCAGAGAATAAACAGATTCTTGATATTTCTATGCGTTTTATGAAACCGCAGGGTACTGAAAAAGCAGATGCTCGCTCGTTAGTGCGGTTTATTTATCCGCCGCGAGATAAAGGCAAAGTTATGCTTTCCGACTGGTACGATTTATGGTTTTACACGCCGGAACTGCGTCGCCCGATGCCTATTTCTCGACAACAACGATTGATTGGGCAAATTTCCAATGGCGATGTCATTGTGACAAATTTTGAATATGCCTACGACTCAACTCTGGTAGGGGAAGTTTCGTGTGGCGAAAAGCAGTGTTATAAGCTGTCGCTACTGCGTCAATCGGCGGATATCACCTGGCCGAAGGTTATCTATTACGTTGAAAAAGAGGGTGATAACCGCCCGTGGAAAGCGGCCTATTACTCGCAGGATGACCAGTTAATTAAAGAAGTGCAGTATCAGGATTTTCAGCCTGTTTTGGGCAAATCGCGTCCTATGCGAATCACCGTTACCGATGTACGTCATGGCAATAACTATTCGGTAATGGAGTACAGCGATGTTCGTCTGGAGTCACTTCCAGAGTTTCATTTCACCAAAGAGTATATTCAGCGAGGTGCGAAATGAAACGCGCGCTGAACGTTCACGTATTGCTGTTCCTTGCGCTGCCGCTGGCGGCGCAGGCGGATTGTCTGTCTGGTGAAGACGTCGCGCAAAATAGTGATGTGACGCTTTATGAGCAGGTGTCCTATATCAACAAGCAGACCTCGGCCTGGCAAATTGAAGGGAAAAATCCGTACACCCGTCATAACGGTTATCAGGAGGCTGGCGTCGGCATTCGCACTGGTTGCTCGATTATCGATAATAAGCTGGATCTCAAGCTGAATCTGTATGGAATAAATGAGTATGCGCTTAAACCTGCAGGGAAATTTGAATCGGATGATAGCCGTACGCGTGCGTTAATTAACCGTCTGAGTCTGGTCTATAGCGCCTCTGACAGTGTTCAGTTTGAAGCGGGCAAATTAGGTGCATCATCAGGGATGTTCTTTTTGCGCTCACCTTCTGATTTACAAACGCATTATTACACCGGTTTTCAGTCGACGCGTCTGCACGATCCCAAAATGGCATCGGTATATCAATCTTCATCGTGGGCGGGAAAAATGAGTGTGGAAACGCGTGATTACGCGTTTACGGCGAGCGTTGTCCCTAAATTAGCGACGATAGATAAGCGCTATATAACCTCGGGAAACTGGTCTGCCAGTCAACAGGGAAACAGCGACGAAGCGTATCTGTTGAGCTATAGCGATCATCGCTTCGGTGAACATACGCCTTCCGTTACGCTGCGGCTTGGGCCATCACCGTCAGTGGCTTTGTCTGACAGCTACCACTATAGCCCGCAGCTGACGCTGAATATTGACGCAGCCTATCACCGTACTCAGCAGTGGCGGCATCTTTCTCGTCATAAGGTGGCACAAGTTGAACAGTATCAGTTCCCGAATTCGCTGTATGAAACGGCAGATGAAAATAATGTAGAGCTGGCGCTGGGGGCGCAATACACCCGGGATAATTTTAGCGTATTTGGCGTGGAATATTATTTCCAGAGCGAAGGCTATTCACGTGCTGAGCAGCGCCAGCAGCGTGATTTTATCGATTTTCTGAACACCCGAACGGGCTATGCCCCACTGGATCAGGCGTTTGATTCTTATAAATACCTGATGGCGTCAGAAATCAGCAATACCGCTAATCAGGGCATGCTGCAAGGTAAGCACTATCTGAATACCTATGCCAGCCTGCCGCTGGCGGGGGGAGCCACTCTACAACCATCAATGGTCGTGAATGTCATGGATCGCAGCACATTGCTGAATGTGCATTATTCCACGCCGCTCAGCGCTATCAATAACCAGATTGAAGCCTATGCAGGTGCCTGGAGCGCGCTGGGACACCGTGACGCAGAGTTTGCGCTTTTTGGTGACACGTTAGGCCTCTATTTGGGCTTTAAATACTATTTGTAAGGATAGAAATATGATGATGAATAATGCACCGCAACCGACCGTGCTGCTTTTTGCCGGCCAGGGTAATCCCGTTATCGGGATGGGCAGCGATCTTTGGGATCTGAATGCCACCACTAAACATATTTGGGATTGTGCCAGCGATATTTCCGGGCTTAATTTGCGCCGCCTGTGCCAGAAAGGGCCGATGAATCGCCTTATACAAACCACAGTACAGCAACTGGCCGTGACGGCGATTAATGTGACGCTTTATACCCTGTGTAAAGCGCGGCTGGAGAACGTCACGGTCGTCGGTTCATGCGGCCATAGCGTTGGCGAATACAGCGCGCTATACGCTGCAGGGGCAATTTCTCTTGAGACACTGTTCGGCATGATTCATTTCAGGGCGAATCTGATGCATGACGAAAGCCAGAGAAATAAAGGTGCGATGCTGGCGGTGAAGGGAATAAATCGCGAACACTTGCAGAAGATGATAACTGACTCGGGTATTGCGCTGGATATCAGCTGCGATAACACTCCGCGCCAGCAGGTCATTGGAGGGACGCAGGCGGCGCTAAATGCGTTCGCAACGGTGCTGATGGCCGCTGGATTTGAACCCGTCAAACTCGGCGTAAGCGGTGCCTGGCATACCCGCTTGATGGCGGACGGTGTTCAGGCGATGCACGATTACCTCGCCGGGCTGGATATCGCCTCGCCGCAGCATCAGGTCTTGATGAACGTGACCGCGAAGAGCGAAACGGCTCCATCTATCATTAAACAAAACCTGTCGTTGCATTTAACCCACACGGTTAAATGGACGGATTCCCTTCAGGTTTTCCTGGATCTTCCGACGCCAGTGACGTTCCTTGAGATCAGTAATAAACCTTACCTGGGAAATATGCTGAATGATTTTGCGGGCGTTGATCCACAGCGTGTGATGCATTGTCGTAAAGCCTTTAGTGATGCGAAGGTAATGAAATGATTCCCGACTATTTAACGTTTATTCGCTTTCAGGATAAACGCAGCCTGATATTCATTTATGCTGTAAGCCTTATTCTGCTTGGTTTTTACTGGAAGAATGCGGCATTCGCCTTTCCTGCGCGGGATATTGTGATCGTCAGTGGAATCCTGGCGCTGGTTTTATATAACTTTATTGTCGATCTAAAGGCATACTGGGCTTATAAATGTGTCACCAAAAATATTGATTTCTCCTGGTTTAAGAACAAGAAAAACCGCAAAAGCGAAGTGGCCCTGACACATCCTGTTGTGGCGAGTTTCCTTTCATTGCTTCTGTTTAGCATGCTGGGGTGGGGATGTTACCGTGTGATGCCTTCCCTTTATGCGTTGCTGGTCATTGCCCTGCTTGGGCCGCTGGTAATTTTTTTATTGTTCCGGCCCATCAGAGACAGCTACGTAAAGCAGGTGGCGATTTCGGTGGTGAAAAAAGTGAAGTTTAAAAATTTGACACGCTATGTATTACTGTCCGTGAGCGTATCAACGATTATCAATCTTCTCACCATCAGCCCATTACGCAATAGCGATGCCTTTTCTTTTTCGGGACACTGGTTATCATTTCAGGCGGTCATTGCGATGACTATTTTATGTGCGGTGGTATTGACGATTAACCTGCTGTTTCTGCGCTTTACCAAGCGCTATGTTTTTTTGGGACGCCTTTTTTTGCAGGAGGTCGATCTTCTTTTTTCCACCGGGATTATGCTTCCAACGTTTTTTGCCAAAGCCTTCTGGCTTCGGATGTTTATTCTGCTGATTATTGAAGTGTCATGGATTACGCTGGTATCAATAGCTGCGACGCTCGTTGGCGTTAATATTGGGTTTGAGGTCTATTTTTTAATCTGTTATATCCCTTGCCTGACCTACTATTTTCTCCATTGTCGCTACCAGTGGCACAACGATTTTATGATGGCGTGTGATATGTATTTTCGCTGGGATCGGCTGAAAACGATCGCACACTAAATTGTGTGCGATCGCCCTGGGCCGGATAAGGCTTCCATGCCGCATCCGGCTTTACTCCGGTGCCGCGAGTTTTCTGCGTCTTCCGGCGGCTTGTTGCGCTACCCCTTTCGCCATCGCCGCGCCGATTTCCGCACACACCACCAACCCCTGCACAAACGGTCTGTCATGCATCAGCCACGGCAGTGCGCCAAAAGCGATTCGCCCGCGCACGCTATCAGGCGCCTGCAAGGTATAGTCGTCACCCACGTCCGGGATGTCATCGCCGCAGGCTAAAAGCTGTTTGCGCAGCGTGGGGAAGGGAAGGTCTTTGGTTTTCAGCGCCTTCTGACCGCGAGCGTCGATAAACACGTCAAATTCATAGCGCGCGTCATCGGTGGTAATGATCGTCAGGCCGTCGTTGACCTGCATCTCATAGTCGTTCCCCAGCGCCCGAATATGAATCAGCCCGGCTTCACGCAGCGCCAGCAGGCGGCGGATGGATTCCGAGGGAATGGCGGCATAGTTGTCGATAAAAACACGTGCCAGACCTTTTTTGAAACGTTTACTCTCCTGCTCACTCAGATGCGGGACAATCTCTTCTACTACTTCATGTAGTCGCAAAATGGTGTAACGCCAGGGCACCGTGTGTTTTTCGCGCTTATTGCGTTCCACTTCTTCCAGGTTGTCCTGTGCCCAGTAAAACGGATCGTGTTTTTTGCGATCGGCAAACCAGGCATCGGCCAGCGTGTCGGCGTTAAGATTATTTAAGCCAATTTCAGCCGTCCACTGCGGATCTGCCCGTTCCAGTTCCGCGACGATGAGCTGAAATACCCTGTCCAGCAGGCCATCACTGCCTTTGGCGATTTCATCTGCAATCGTTTTTTCCGTCACGATGGTCAGCGGTTCATAGGGAAGGGGGCAGTAAAAATCAGCTTCGGGCAGGATCCCGGTGCGTGACATCAGCGTTAGCTGGAGCGCCTCGCTCCCGGGATTAAGGCGGAAGCTCACCGTTTTGCCTTCGTCAGTGATGAATTTCCCATGCTGCGAAACGACGGCCATTGCCGCATCAAGGCCGCTCAGCGAAGCGCCCATAATACCGACGCGACAGGGATGAATGTGCGCATCCATCAGCCCGGTCCACGGGCTGGGATAAAAGTCGCGCGGCGAGTCATCATCGTCAGGCCAGAGATGACCTGTAGCAACAACCGCAAAATCAAACGTTTCTGGTTTATTGCTGCCTTCCGTTGATACCTGTACGCCCTCTGCGCAAGCTTTCAGATCGGTGACTTTGCTTGCTTCCCGAACGGAAACGCTAAACCCTGAACGTTCTGCTTTTTCGACCAGCGCCAGAAAGCGGTCACGGTAATAATCACCGAGGATCACACGCGGCAAAAATTGCCGGTCGTGCAGCGATTCGCGTTTAATCGCAAAGCGCGCCAGGTAGCTGTCGCTTTGTTGACGTAGCCAATCCAGATAAGTGATAAAAATCGGCGGGATCTCAATGCTGGCAATATTCGCCAGCATCAGCGTGGCATTATTATCATCGTTGTAGGGCATGCCGACACCCGCTTCTTCAGCCTGCTCGAAGAGCGTAATCGCAAGTGGTACGCCGCGCTCAATAAGCGCGTGGAAGGTGTAAATTCCGGTGGGGCCGACGCCCACAATCGCAACGTTTTTCATAATCATCCTGAATAAGAAACACAGTGATAAGTCTGGTCGAAAAAGGCGATTGCGCCAAACCCGGCGGCGGAAATTCAGAAGAAGGAAAACGGCACCGGGCGGTGCCGTTGAGGGAGATCAGAAGTTATAGGTGCCGCTGACCGAGAAGTTTCGCGGTGCGCCGTACACGCCGTAAGTGCCGAGATAGTCGTAATACTCTTTGTCGAACAGGTTATTCAGGTTGGCCTGAAGGGCAAAGTTTTTAGTGACCTGATAGCGGCTGAAGAGATCGACCACCGCATAGCCGCCCTGTTTAATACGTGTATCGCCGTTCGGCCCGGCGATATCCTGCCAGGTTTTGTTCTGCCAGCGCACGCCGCCGCCGACCGCCAGTTCAGGTAACATCGGAAGCTGATAGCGGGTAAACAGTTTCGCCGTAGTGCGCGGTTGCTCCGGGTTCACTGCCACGCCATCACCATCTTCCGCAATATATCGGGATGCGCCGAAAGTAAGCTGCCAGCGGTCGGTCAATGCGCCGTTAATCTCAAACTCCACGCCTTTACTCACGGTGCCATCGACGGATTTATAGGCCGTCTGGCCGCCGGATCCCGGAATGGTTTGCCCGGTGCTGACCGCAACTTTGTCCTGCTCGGTGCGGAATACGGCAAGCGTCGCGGTCAGGCGGGTGTTGAACCAGTCACCTTTCACGCCAGCTTCATAACTTTTGCCAGTGGTTGGGTCGAGAAACTCACTATTGGCGTTGCGCTTGCTGGTTGGCTGGAAGATGGAGGTATAGCTGGCATAGGCCGACCACTCATCGTTGATGTCATACACCAGCCCTGCATATGGCGTGACGTCATCGAATTTGCTGTCGCGGGTTTCGTCCGGTTTACGTTCCAGATTGTAATGGGCGCTCCACTCCGTCCAGCGCACGCCGAGGATCAGGTTAAGCGGGTCGGCCAGCGAGAGGCGCGTCGCGGTGTAGAGCGATTTCTGGCGGATGATATCGCGCTGATACAGCGCCCAGTCAGACCACTCCGGATACGCCAGTTTGCCGTCATAGTTGTAAATATTGCCGACATCCATCAATCCGTAGTTATCGGTAACCGGATACGCGTTGTCGTAGTTGTTGCGCTGACGGCTGTAGCTGCCGCCGAACATTATCTGATGCTGGCGGCCAAACAGTTCATACCCCCCGCGCACAAAGGCATCCACTGAATCCTGTTTACGCTCGCCACGGTTCCAGCCGCCCCATGCGCCCTGGTAAAGTGCGCTGTTGTACAGGCCGGTATTTTTATCCGGGAAGCCGTCGATATACATCAGGCGGCTATCGAAATTGGTTTCCGCATGCATGGCGTTCACCTTCGCCTCCCAACCGTTGTCGAAACGTTGGGTCAGGTTGGCGAATACGCGCGACGTATCCTCATTGGAGTAAGTCCAGTCAGCGGCGGTATTGAATTCACGGCGGAAATCGGTGCGGCTGCCGTCGCTCCACAGGGAAGGGAAGCCGCCCCAGGTTGGGCTGTCTTCTTCGCTCTTCTGATAATCGTAAGCCAGAGAGAGGGTGGTGGAGTCTGTGATATCGGCATCGACGACGCCGGTGATGAATTTTTTGCGGTAATGATTGCGCTCAAGCCAGCTGTCATTGTCCTGATACCCGGCAATCACGCGGCCACGTACGTCACCGGATTCGGTCAGCGGGGCCTGTAGATCCAGCACATAACGTTGTTTATCCCAGCTACCGTATGTCGCGGAAGCGGAGCCTTTAAATTCGCGGCTGTCGGCGTGCTTACGCACCATGTTGACGTACGCCGATGGGTTGCCCGTACCACTCATCAAACCGGCAGCGCCACGCACCACTTCAATGCTTTCGAAAATCGCCGTATCACCGGCGGTGTCGCCAAAATTCCAGCGATCGTCGAGGAACGTCGGCATATCGTCGAAGGCAAAATTACTGACGAAGAAACCGCGCGAGAAGATATTGGTGCGATGGCTGTCGATACGGGAAACGCTCACGCCGGTGGTGTTATCCAGCACTTCTTCAATCGAGTTCAGCTCCTGATCTTTCATTCTCTGCTGACTGATAACGCTGACCGACTGGGGAATATCGCGCTGCACCAGCAGCATTTTGGTGCCGGTGGTGGTGGTTTTAACGCTGTAATCCTGGTCCTGACCTTCGTCGCCCGGCGTGGTGCTCTCTTCCACCACAATGGTGTCATCTCTGTTCGCTGTGGCGGCAAAGGATAGCGCAGGCGTGAAAGCCATCGCCACGGAGAGGGCGAGCAAAGAAGGGGAGCATCCGAGCGGGCGACGCGTTTCCCGGGGCTGATAAGTGAAAGACATGATAAACCCTTAAGTGTGTTTGCGGGACTGCCCGACAGCGATACATAGCCGCGCCAGGTTTTGTATTTTTAATTAACCCATGAGCATAAAAATGCGAATGAGAAATATACGCATTAGTGTTTTAGATGTAAATGGATGTAAGCGGATTTTATGGAACCGCTTTCACATAAGGGAAATCGCCAGCAGAATGTCAGGGGTGTTTATTACGTAACGCGTCGACTACCAGGGAAAATGCCGGGGAGGGCTGTTTGCGGCTGGGGTAGTAGAGATAGTAACCGGGGAAAGGCATACACCAGGGTTCGAGTATGCGAATCAGGCGGCCTTCGGCAATGTGCGTTCCAAACTCTTCTTCAGGCAGGAAAGCGATACCAAAACCGGCCAGCGCCGCATCAACGATATGTTCTGAAGTGTTAAACGTGAGCTGCCCGCTGACGCGCACATTTAAATCACCGCCATCCTGATCGAAATCCCACACATACAGCCCGCCGGATTTAACCATCCGCTGATTAATACACTGATGCTGCGTTAACTCGTGTGGCGTTTTCGGCGCGGGATGACGGGCAAAGTAGTCCGGTGAAGCGACCGCCGCCATGCGCAGCTTCGGGCCAATCGGCACTGCAATCATATCCTGGTCGATGGTATCGCCCAGACGTACGCCTGCGTCAAAGCGATCCGCCACAATGTCGCGAAAGCCGTGGTTGGCATCAAACTCAACGTGAATATCCGGATATTCACGCAGCAGCGGCGTGAGCTTTGGTAACAGCGTGGTGCGCAAAACGTTGGGCCCGCAGGTAATGCGAACGGTGCCAGCCGGTTTGTCGCGCAGTTCGGTCAGCATATCCAGTTCCGCTTCAATTTCATCAATGCGTGTACCGACTGAGGCCATCAACCGCTCCCCCGCTGCCGTGGGCGACACGCTGCGGGTGGTGCGGGTGAGCAGGCGAATCTGCATTCGCGCTTCCAGCGCAGAAATCGCCTGACTGATTGCCGGCTGCGTGACGCCCAGCAGTGCCGCCGCGCGGGTAAAGCTCCCTTCGCGAGCCACGGTTACAAAGTAGAGCAGATCGTTCAGATTTCTTTTCATGATCGGCATTCTCGATTAATAAGCGCTGCTTATAAGCCTATTAAGTATTCATTAGCTAGTTATCCTACGCTCACCGTGTAAAATTTTCAGCAACGAATATTCCCGCCAAATGAATGACGTTATTCCTGCGAATAACGTGCGGCCCCGGCTTGTCTGAAAACAGCCGGTAAAACAGGAGGAAAAACATAATGGCTTTGCAGGCTGACGTTCAACGCGCCCATTGGGGCGGCATTTACGCCATGACGCTGTGTGTTTTTGTATTAATTGCCTCTGAATTTATGCCGGTGAGTTTGTTATCGCCCATCGCGGCTGACTTAGGCGTGACGGAAGGCCTGGCGGGTCAGGGCATTGCTATCTCCGGGGCGCTGGCGGTCATCACCAGCCTGACGCTCTCGCGGCTCACCGCTGGGCTGGATCGCCGATATCTGCTGCTGGGCATGACTGCGCTGATGGCATTCTCAGCCGCGATGATCGCCATGGCTGCGAATTATGGTGTTTATATGGTGGGGCGTGCGCTGATTGGTATTGCCATTGGCGGCTTCTGGTCGATGTCGGCGGCGACGGCGATCCGTCTGGTACCTGAATCGCAGGTGCCTCGCGCATTAGCCATTTTCAACGGCGGCAATGCGCTGGCGACGGTGATTGCCGCGCCGCTTGGGAGTTATCTTGGTGAAGTAATGGGCTGGCGGGGCGCATTTTTCTGCCTGGTGCCTGTCGCGATTGCCGCCTTCATCTGGCAATGGTTTAGTCTGCCAGCTATGCGCTACAGCCAACAGCGCAGCAGGGTGCTTCCTCTCTTCGCACGTCCAGTTGTGGCGGTGGGGCTTCTTGCTTGCGGGCTCTTTTTTATGGGCCAGTTCACGCTCTTCACCTACGTGCGTCCTTTTCTTGAAGGCATTACGCAGGTGAGGGGAACTGCCTTGTCTGCCGTTCTGCTGATCATCGGCGTGATGGGATTTATTGGCACACTGGTAGTGGGTCGCCTGCTGAAACACGGTATTTATCGCACGCTAATTCTCATTCCGCTGTTGATGGCGGCGATTGCTATCGCACTGATGATTTTTGGTCATCAGCTTTGGTTCGTTGTGCCACTGCTGGGCGCCTGGGGGCTGGTCGCAACCGCAGCCCCGACAGGCTGGTGGACGTGGCTTGCGCGAACGTTACCCCATGACGCGGAAGTCGGCGGCGGCGTGATGGTCGCCATCATTCAGCTTTCCATTGCGCTGGGATCAACGTTGGGTGGCCTGATGTACGACCATCACGGCTGGCACAGCACCTTTGCACTGAGCGCTGGCGTTTTGCTCTGCGCATCGATCATCACTTTCACAACCTCACGTAAACACACACTCAGGAGTTAACCTATGAAAAGCGTCACACTGGCGTTGGGCTTACTGATTAGCGCATTTGCCTCTTCCGCTGCAGATATGTCGCGCGGAGCGGACAATTTCTACAAAAGCGATAGCGTGACCCAACAGCGCGTCAGCTTTAAAAACCAGTATCAAATGAACGTGGTGGGCAATCTGTTTATGCCTAAAACGCTGGATAAAAACGCGAAGCATCCGGCGATTATCGTTGGGCATCCGATGGGCGCGGTGAAAGAACAGAGTGCTAACCTTTACGCGCAAAAACTGGCGGAGCAGGGCTTCGTCACGCTGGCCATTGATCTCTCTTTCTGGGGCGAGAGCGAGGGTAAACCGGGCCATATGATTTCGCCGGAAATCTACGCCGATGATTTCAGCGCGGCGGTTGATTACCTCAGCACGCAGCCGTGGGTGGACGCGGAAAATATTGGCGTACTGGGTATCTGCGGTAGCGGTAGCTTTGTGATCAGCGCGGCTAAAATCGACCCGCGTATGAAAGCCATTGCGACCGTCAGCATGTATGACATGGGGGCCGCGTTCCGTAATGGCCTCAAGCACTCGCAAACCGTTGAACAGCGAGAAGCGTTGATTAAGACGGCCATCGAGCAGCGCTTTGCCGAGTACCAGGGCGGCGAGACTGCTTATATACCGGGTACGGTGAACAAGCTGGATGACTCCACGCCGGCAATACAGCGTGAATTCTTCGATTTCTACCGTACGTCACGCGGCGGCTATACGCCGAAAGGCGAGAAAGAAGAGCTGACCACCAAACCGATGTTAAGCAGCATTGGCAAATTTATGAATTTCTATCCGTTCAATGATATCGAGACCATTTCACCGCGCCCGATGCTGTTTATTGCAGGCGATCACGCGCATTCGAAGGAGTTTAGTGAAGATGCCTATCAACGCGCCGGGCAGCCGAAAGAGCTGTATATCGTGCCGAACGCCGGGCATGTTGATCTCTACGATCGCACCGATCTCATTCCCTTCGACAAACTGACGGCATTCTTTAAAACGAGCCTGAAGTAAATCCTCAGCGTTATCCGTCATTATTATTACGTATATCCTGTTGTGCTTTTTTTGTTATAGAATATCGCCTGATAACATTGTTATCAGGCGATGCTTATCTCTTATCGTCTGGTGCAAAAAAGGAAAGTTGCGATAGAAATGAACCAGGGAGGTTCAGTGAAAATGGTCTCGTTAATTACGTTATCGTGTGCGGGGATATGGCTTATCTTGCATGGGCTCTGGATGTGGTTGCCCTTACGATAATCACGCGGTTAATTATAACGCCATGTATGCTCAGATGTATTTACCGGTGTTATCTCTTCGCTGAAAATCACTTTGTCCGATAATCCGACATATTTTCGTGTCATCTGTTTTATATCCACTATCCACTTATATACCCCGGCGCTGGCCACCAAAGTACAATACTCTTCATAGCCTATTTTACCTGCGAAATGGCGACGCGATGCCGCGCGGATGAGGTCTTCATTAGCCCGCAAGCTGACGCGTTTGAGGCTATACTCGCCTTCTATAATGCGAATATTTCCTTCGCTATCAACAAGCGTCACGTTTCCGGTTGAGACGAAATGAACGTAGAAAACGATATTCTGTTTTTCGAGTTCTTTGATCAATTCATGCAGCGTTATCCGCGTTCGGGCCTCAGAAAATAGAGTGCGTAAAATAATCAGTGCCTCAAAATTAATGATTACAATAGTTACAATAATGCTAATTAAAGTTAGTAAAGGTAACTATCTTCTAACAGAGAGCCACTATACGGGCAAAGCGAATCCATAGACAATTGAAATTTGTGTTATCTCTATCACAAAAAATGATTATGCTAAATTTTATGTTTCCGCTTTGTTTCTATTATTCATATTACTGATGGAATATATCAACATCACCCCTACATATGCACGAATTTTGATCTGATTTAGGTATTATATATCATCGTATATTATGATAATACTTTAGTGGTGTATTATTTATCACAGTGATATTCACGTTATTATTTAACAATGAAATCGTTTTCCCGCGCTGAAATGGGCGTCGGGGTACACAGCGTGACTATTCGATTTTCTGACCAACGAAGTTGCAGTAAAAACAGCGGAGCGGGTTTACAACTGTCGAATTCCGCGATTTGCCAAATCTGACTACCTGCCTGTTTAAGCATCGCCTCTTTACGCGTCCAGATTTGCCAGAACGCGACGCGCTTATCTTCTGCGGCTGCCATCAGCGCCTGTTCCCCGGCGCTGAATACCGATTCAACAATACGCTGGCTATTTTTACGCGGGCGTATGATTTCAATATCGCAGCCCACCTCGCCCTCGTCGCTCAGCAGCAGAACGATATCATCGCCACTGTGGCTGATGTTAAACCACAGCGGATAGCCATGAGTAAAGCCGGGTTTGCCGTTACGGTTGCGAATAATCTCAGGCACCACGGCAGGGGAGAGCGCCCGTTCAAGCAGCGCGCGTCCCGCCGCCTGAGCGTCGATATAGTCCGATATCTTTGCGCGCAGCAGGCGATACATGCTTATGCCCAGCGCTTAATGACCAGCGAGGTGTTGATCCCGCCGAAGGCGAAGTTATTGCTTTGCAGATATTCGCAGTCAATGTGACGCGCTTCGCCCATGATGTAATCCAGCGCACCGCAGGCTTCATCGGGCTGTGTCAGGTTAATGGTCGGTGCGAACCAGCCTTCGCGCATCATCTGTAAGCTCATCCATGCCTCCAGTGCGCCGCAGGCTCCCAGCGTATGGCCGAAATAACTTTTCAGCGAGGAGATCGGCGTGGTATCACCGAAGATCGCCGCCGTGGCCTGGCTTTCTGCCAGATCGCCGCGATCGGTCGCCGTACCGTGCGCGGAGATATAGCCAATCTGCTGTGCGCTGACGCCCGCCATCTGTAACGCCTGCTCCATGCAAATTTGCATCGTATCGCGCTGCGGTTGGGTGATATGCGCGGCATCGCAGTTGGTGGCGAAGCCGACGATTTCGCCGTAGATGGTCGCCCCGCGCGCCTTCGCATGCTCCAGTTCTTCCAGAATCAGCGTGCCGGCGCCTTCACCAATCACCAGCCCGTCACGCGTCTGGTCGAACGGGGAGGGCGTTGTTTTCGGCCGATCGTTTCGTTGGCTGGTGGCAAAGAGCGTATCGAAAACGGCGGCTTCCGAGGGGCAGAGTTCTTCTGCGCCGCCCGCGACCATCACGGTTTGATAACCGTGGCGAATCGCTTCCCAGGCGTAGCCAATCGCCTGGCTACCGGAAGTGCAGGCGCTGGAGGTGGGAATGACGCGTCCGCGCAGGCCGAAAAACAGCCCGGTATTCACCGCCGTGGTGTGCGGCATCATCTGCACGTAGGTGGTGCCGGTAATGTTATTGGTGTGTTTTTCGGTCAGCATGGTGGCGAACTCGCTCACCGGGCCGGTGCTGCCGGTAGATGAACCATAGGCGATACCGGTCTGGCCGTTGGTCAGAACCGGGTCGTCAATCAATCCGGCCTGTTCCAGCGCCAGTTCCGTGGCCCGGGTAGAAAGCAACGACACGCGGCCCATAGCGCGGATGCGCTTGCGGGTGTAGTGCGCGGGCAGCGTGAAGTCATCAATGGGCGCACCCAGCAGGGTATGCAGACCAGCGTAGACCTGCCACTCTGGCATATGCCGCACGGCGTTTTCATACTTCAGTAACCCGCGCGATACGTCCTGCCAGTCTTCGCCGAACGCGGTGACGCCGCCCATGCCCGTGATCACGACACGACGTGTCATAACATGCCTCCGTTGATCGAAATCACCTGCCGGGTGACGTAGCCCGCGATGTCCGACATTAAATAACTCGCCAGCCCGGCGACCTCTTCAGCCTGCCCCATGCGTTTCATTGGGATCATCGCCATGGCTTCTTTCAGGGCTGCTTCTTCCATTGAAATCATTCCGGTGTCAATCAACCCCGGCGCGATGCAGTTGACGGTGATTTTGCGCCTGGCGAGTTCAATTGCCAATGCTTTGGTCGCGCCGATAATCCCCGCTTTGGCGGCGCTGTAGTTCACCTGTCCACGGTTACCCATCACGCCGGAAACGGAGGAAAGCGTAATGATTCGCCCGCCTTTACGGGCGCTAATCATGGGCATGATGCAGGGGTGAATCACGTTGTAGAAGCTGTCGAGGTTAGTGTGAATAACCGCATCCCAGTCCTCTTCGCTCAGCGCCGGGAATGCGCCGTCGCGGGTAATTCCGGCGTTGCTCACCACGCCGTACCACGCGCCGTTCTCGGCCATATCCTCTTCCAGCACCGTTAAGCACTGGGCGCGATCGCCCACATCAAAGCGCAGCAATCGACCTTTACCGCCAGCCTGTTCAATGGCGGCCAGCGTTTCGCGCGCGCCGGGTTCATCCTGATGATAGTGAACGCCAAGGGTGAAACCATCCGCGGCCAGCTGTAGGGCGATGGCACGACCGATGCCTTTGCTGGCACCGGTAACCAGAACGGAACGACTCATGCGTTTTCTCCCTGCTGAAACAGCGACGTTAACTCGTCGGACGATGGCTGGAATGTGTTGACGCGGCCCGTGGCCACCGGTGTGTTATCAATCATTATTGTGCATTCGAAACTGCCGAAACGACTGTCGCGCATCAGCAGGTGGGCGTGAATATCCAGTGTAGCGTGTGCCGGAAAATAACCTGCCGTACACACCAGCTCACGCGCGCCGAGCACCATACCCAGCGTCAGTTGTTGCTCGCCCTCATCCTGACGATGCCAGCCGGACCAGACGCCGACCGTCTGCGCCATCAGTTCCAGCGCGTACCAGCCGGGCAGGTTGCCCGACGCATCAAGAAAGGGGGCCAGCACGCCTGCGGGATTAACCGTTACCTGGCACTGCACGTCGTTTTCGCTGACCGCGGAAACCTGCTCAAGCAGAAGCATGGGAGCGTCGTGCGGTAAATAGTCCGCCGGCGGTAAGTAGTGACTCATGAACGTCGTCCTAACAAAATACTGGTGTTGTTGCCGCCAAAGGCGAAAGAGTTGGAAAGAATGACCGGGCGCGCCAGCGGCGCGGCGGCGTGAAGCAGGCCGCAGGGCAGCAGCGTCTCATCGACCGGCATTTGGCTGAAATCCTGCGGCGGCAGCGGCAAATTATGCTGCAGAATCAGCATCGCAATGGCCGCCTCGGTGATGCCTGCCGCACCCAATGTGTGCCCGGTGAGATGTTTCGTGGAACTACAGGGAACCGTATCACCGAAGAGGCGATTCACTACCTGTGATTCAATTTTGTCATTCAACGGCGTGGCGGTGCCGTGCATATTGATGTAGCCCACGTCCTGCGGCGCGAGCCCGGCCTCTTTCAGCGCCTGAAGAATTGCGCGAATTGCGCCTTCGCCTTCCGGATGCGGGGCCGACATATGCCACGCATCGCTCGATTCGCCGACGCCCAGCAGGGCGATTGGCTGCGGCTCGCGGGTCAGCAGCATCAGCCCCGCGCCTTCCCCGATGGTAATGCCGCTACGATCGCGACCAAATGGCTGGCAGCGCGAGGCTGAGAGCGACTCCAGGCTGTTGAAACCGTTGATCGGCATTCGGCTTAAGGTGTCCGCGCCGCCCACAATAGCGACATCCGCTAAACCTGCTTCAATCAGACGGCGACCGCTAATAATCGCGCGCGCACTGGATGAACAGGCGGTGGAGAGAGTAAATGCCGGGCCGTCGAGCGCCAGCCAGTGGCTGAGAAATCGCGACGGATCGCCCAGTTCCTGCTGTGCGTAGCGCCATTGGGGATGCTGCTGGCTGACATGTTTATCGCCTTCGTCCAGCCCGGACGTACTGGTGCCCATCACCACGGCAATGCGCTCGCGGCCATACCGGGCAATTGCGTCATCCACCTGCGGCTGGATCTGCGCCAATGCCGCCAGCAAAAGCTGATTATTGCGGCTGCGATGTTCGGCAAAGGTGTCCGGAATGACAGGCAGTTCCGCCTCCACGCCGCCAAAAACGGCATCTGGCTTGCCCTGCAACCAGCCTGCGCGGGCACGCATCCCCGGCGCGATGCCGCGCGTCAGGTTCGCGGCGACCTCAGGTACGTTGTTACCCAGCGCGTTAATCATGCCCACGGCAGAGATATAAATCATATCAGTCATCCAGGTATTGAATGGTGATGTGGTACTTGAAGGCGTGCTGCTCAATGCTGACCGGCTCGCGTTTGCCTTTGCGCGTCAGGTAGGTTATCTCGGTTACCGTTTCGCCACGGGCGTTACGCAGCGCGCGTTTGTCGCCCGCGTCGGTGAGTGTCCAGCCTTTAGGCAACTGCGGCTGCCACGCGCTAATCGGCAGATAGCTGAGCATTACGTCTGCCAGTACCTGGCTTGCGGGCGGCAATTGCGGTACGACGATGTTTTGTTCCGTGCGCAGGCCTTTTTCATCATAGGTCAGCAGGAACAGACGGATCCCCAGCGACGACAGCCCGGCGAGGGTGATTTTGTGTTCATCGGCATCCAGCATCACCATTAACGATTGGGTTTTGCCGTTGAAGGTGCCGGTCAAAAGTTGCTGTGACGTAAAGGCGGGCGTCATGCCTGGCGCAGGCAGCGTTATGCGCGCGCCCGGTTGCAGCCAGGCGGTGGGGCGGGTGCCATCATGATCGTGGCTACAGCCCGCAAGCAGTAGCGCGGAGGCCAGCGTAAGGGCGCGCCAGGCGTTGCGTATCATCATCGTTTTTCTCTTTTTTTCGTTGGCATCGCCAGCGGCGACAGTAGCCAGGCAGTGAAGATACCGCAGACCAGGACAATCCCAAAACTGCTAATGGCCTGGGTGCTGCTGAAGACCAGCATGCCCAGCGTCAGCAAGGTGGTCATCATTGCAAGCGTGATGGCGAGCAACGACGTCAGCGGCGTACCGCGCGGGTTGCTGAAAAACAGGGTGTAGTTAATACCGATACCCAATACCAGCACCAGCGCCAGTAATGAGAAAAGATTGACGCTGTGCCCGCTCAAGGAGAGCGCCGCCAGCCCACAGCCCAGGGAAAGCAATGAAGGAAGCAAACTTATTACCCCCTTTCGCCAGCCCATGCGTAGGATTGCGCCTACGGCGATCGCAGCCAGCGCCACGCCGAGCAGCACCGTTAATACGGTGCGGTACAGCCCAAACAGCGCGTCAAAATTCTGTTTTCTGTCAACCCAGGCGACGCCGGTGTGCTGTTCCGCCAGCGCCTTTAATGCTGCGCTATCTTTCACGCCATCCACGGGAATGAGCACGCCGCTGACGCCGCGCGGCAGCGTCAACCACATCAAGCGCCAGCCTTCGCTGACAGGGCTTGCCAGCCAGTCGGACACGTTCACCGGCATGGCGCGAAGGTCGGGTTTCACGTCAGGTAGCCCCGCCTGTTGCAGTGCCTGGCTGATTGCGGGGGCCGCGTGATTAAGCAGCGCCAAATCCTGCGCCTGACGCGCGCGAGAGTTGAGTGGAATCGTGCGGTATCGGGCGAATAAGCCTTGCTGGCGAGCGCTATCCAGATGAGTGCTAAATGCCTCCATGCGCATCAGCGTCTGCTCTGGCGAGTCGCCGTAGACCACAAACCACTTCTGATCGACGTTCTGCCCGGTAAGCTGCGTTATCTGTTTTTCCTGCTCAAGCAGATGCGGCGGCAGCGCCTGCAACTGGGCGATATCATCGTTAACCTGAAGGGTGGAGAGTCCGATCAGCGAAGCCACCGTCAGTGCGGCGGGCAGCCCGTAAATCAATGCCTTGTTGCGTCGCCACAGGGCGAGCCAGCGTAGCAGCAGGGCGAACATCGGCACCGGGCGCACCGGCAGCCCGCGACACTGCCACGGGTGCCAGAACACCACCGTCAGGCAGGACGCGGTCAGCCCCACGGCGGCAAAGATTGCCATCTGGCGAATGCCGGGGAAGGGGGCGAGTATCATAATCAGATAGGCGACAACCGTGGTCAGCAACGCCAGCAGCAGCGCGTTTCGTACTTTATTGAGACTTTGCCACGGCGAGTTCTCCGCGCCGTGCACCATCCGTTCGGTCAGATAATAGAGCGTGTAGTCGGCAGAGATGCCGATGATGCTCATGCTCATCACCAGCGTCATCAGGTGCAGTTCGCCAAACAGCAGCAGGGTCACCGTGGTGCCTGCCAGCGCGCCAATGCCGATGGAGAGCAGGCTCAACAGCAGTGGGCGCAGCGAGCGGAACACCAGCACAATCAGCAGCAGCACGCCGAATACCGTTGCCGCGCCGAGCGTGGAGATATCGCGTTTCGCCTGCTGGCTGGCGTAATCGCTGTACAGCACCGTGCCGCGTGACAACACCTGCGCCTGCGGGAAGCGCGTTTTAAGCCGGGCTTCGGCGGCAGTCAGTGCCTGCACCAGTTGATGGGTTTGCTGCATATCAAACGCATCGCTTTGCAGCTCACCGTGCAGCAGATACCAGTAGTTACCATCTTGATCCTGCGTTGCCAGCCAGCCGTCCATCAGGCGCAAACGCTGGCTGCTTTGCATTAACGCCAGTTGGGAACCGCGCGTCAGCATGAAGGGATCGTTTTGCACTTCTTTACCGCTGACGCCGGAAAAGGCGGAGTAGAGCTGTGAGAGAACCCACTGTGCCTGCGCCTCGCCGCCGTTTTGCAGGCGAGCGCGGGTGGCGCTGTCTACCATTCCGTTACGATGCTGCCAGTAAAACGCGCCCCAATCCTGCTGGCTTTTGGCATCCATCGGGCCCTTCACCTGCGCCAGCGCCGGGGTGCTTTTCAGTTGCTCAAACCACGCCTGCGCGATGTGGGGATCGGGCGTTTTACCGGGGCTGATCAACCACATCATTTGCTTATCAAGGCGCGAGATAAAACCGTCGTTCAGCGCGGGCGGAATGTCGCCCAGCGCTTGTTTCGGCAACATCGCCAGCACGCTGCTGTTCATTCTCGCGCCGGGTAACAGCGCCAGCAGCGTGCCCAGCAGAATCAGGCAAAAAACAGCCCAGATGAGCGCCGGACGGCGGCCGTTATTGGGCGCTAAAACGTTGTTGTTCGTCATGGGTCAGAGTGGCTGGCGTCAGGCGGTGTTGTGAGAGAGCGATATCGGTGCGGTCTCCCTGCTGATCGTTCAACTGGATCGTTTCGAGAAACTGCTGCCCGCTCAGGTCGATAGAGGCAAAAATCTTATCCAGCGGCGAGGTGATGGGCGTCAGGCGCAGCGCCCAGCGGTTATCGCCTTTGTCCTGAAGCACGATGCGGAAGTTTTGTTCCAGCACGCGGCGATCGGCCTGGAATAACGCGCGCAGCAGATGATTAAGCTGGAACATCTGCGGGTTATTGTCGGCGGTGATCACCTGCGGCGGCTGGCCGTTCACCTGCTGTACCATGCGGGTATCGGTAAGCATCATTTGCATCGGGAACGGGGTTTTCTGATCCCACAGTAAGCCGTTGTCGCGGGCAATCAGCATCTCGCCCTGAGAACGTAGCGGCTGTGGCATCGTTTTAATGGTGCGGATTTGCTCGAAGTGGGCGCGCACAATCGGCTGTTCGGTAAAGCGCTGTTGCAGATCGTCCAGCGTCACGGCGTGCACCCACGGGGCAATCAACAGGCAAATAAGCGGCAGGAATTTCATGGCGCGACTCCCATGCGTTCAAAAAGGACAGCCGGGCTGACGAAGCACATCTCTTTGCTAGCTTCTTCAACCGCCACCTGAATGGTGTAGCCGGTGGTGGTGCGCTTGCCGCTTTCGGCGTCGAAAATCTGGTAGGCAATGCGCAGTCGGTTTTCGTACTCTTCCAGATGCGCCCGCACGCGGATACGCTGCTCGAAGGTCAGGGCATCGCGATATTTGACGCGCGTATCCACTACCGGCCAGACGTAGCCTGACGCTTTCATCTGGCGATAGCCGTAGTCGAACTGATTGAGCAGCGCTTCACGGGCGATTTCGAAATAACGGAAATAGTTGCCGTGCCACACCACGCCCATCGCATCGACGTCATGAAACGGGATGGTGAGTTCAACCTCAGTGGTAAAGCGGGGATCGTTAAGCACCCTTTACTCCTTATGGGCCGCGTCGGGCAGCCGCCAGAAATCAAAAAAGTTAAACCAGTCCAGCGGCGCCAGAAGCGCGTAATGCTCCAGCCGCTGCGCATAGCGGTCTACCGCCTGCTGAAGCGCCGCCTGACGCTCTGCGCGCGGCAGCAGCAGTGGGTCGGCGAACGGTTCGCAATGAATGTGTAATTGGCCCTGCTGTTTCAGGGCGAAAATCAGTAAGGTCGGGCAGCGCAGCAGTGCGGCGAGAATAAACGGCCCCTGCGGGAACGGCGCGGGCTGGCCCATAAAGCTGCTCCAGATAACGCGCCAGTCGCCGCCGCGCTGACGGTTAACGGCAATGCGATCGCCGACGATCGCCACCCATTCGCCGCGATCCAGTTTCTCTTTCAGCAGCATGGCGGTATCCGGGCCGATGTCGGTGACCGGTATCAGGTTCAGCCCGGCCTGCGGCGCCATTTCCTGCATGATTTGCTTGAATCGCTGGGCGTTTTCACTGAACACCAGCGCGTTGATCACCCGGCCTTCTTCGCGCTGCGCCAGCGCCCGACACGCTTCCACATCGCCAAGATGCGACGCCAGCAGCAATTTGCCGCGTGGTTCATGCATCGCCAGTGCCACTTCCGCGCCCGGGGCAAACACTACTTCGTGCCCGAAACGCAGTTCGCCGCGCCAGCTGGCGACTTTATCGAGCATTGCCTCGCCAAAGCGCAGGAAGTGGCGATAGCTGCTCAGCCGTTTCGCGTTCGGCTGCTGTTGATGTACGCGTGCGAGCCACTGCTGCGAGGCGCGGCGTTCCGTGGCGGCAATCAGCCAGTACACCGCCACCACCGGCTTCAGCAGCAGCGAAAACGCGTCACGCCCCAGCCGTTGCCAGACGCGCAGCATCAGGCGCATGCCCCATAACCCCTTCACCTCTTTTTGCTCTGCCCAGTGCACATTGCGACGGCGAAACAGCAGAGACGGAATACGCGGCAGCATGCCGAAGAAAAGGCGGGTGTGCATCCACGAGATGCGAACGTTATCTTTCAACGCATCGAAATGGGAAAGCCCATCCTGCGGGTACGTCACGCGCGTCGGCAGAAAATAACTGCGATGGCCCTGCCAGTAGAGGCGCACCATCACTTCGGTGTCGAAGTCCATTCGCTGGCCGAGCGGTACACGCTGCGCCAGTTCTAGCGTTGGCGTAATCGGATAAACGCGAAAGCCGCACATGCTGTCTTTAAGCTGCAGCGACAGCGTTTCAATCCACACCCAGACGTGGGTTATCCAGCGTCCATACAGGCGTGAGCGGGGGATGGAGTCATCGTAAATCGGCTGACCCGAAATCAGCGCCTCGGGATGTTGCTGCGAAAGCGCGAGCAGCGCCGGGATATCTTCAATCGCGTGCTGCCCGTCGGCATCGACCTGAACCGCATGGCTGAAACCCGCACGCGCCGCCTCTTCCAATCCACGGATCACCGCCGCGCCTTTCCCCGCATTGTGCGGCTGGCGGATAAGCGTAACGCTGGCGTGATTGTCGGCAAGCGTGCGTAATTCGCGCCGGGTCGCGTCGTCGCTGCCATCGTCGACGATGATAATGGGCAGGGCAAACGGCGCAAGGCGCGCCAGCACCTGCGCCATCATCGCGCCGTGGTTGTAGCAGGGGATCACCACGCAGGGCGCGAAGCTTAACGGCATAAACGGATTTTCCCGCTGCTGGTGGTGTGGCGCGCGTCGCCATCGTGGCGCTGGTAGCGGAAGGTGAGCCTCTCTCGCGCCTCCAGCCAGGCCAGCGTTAAGGTAATGCGGTTTTCCGGCAGTAGCGGAGCCTGGAATTTAACGTTTTGAATGCTGTGAAAGCGATAGTCAGGGGTCAGTAAACGGCTGGCATAGTGCATGACCCAATCCAGTTGTGCCACGCCCGGTAGCAGCGGCTGGACGGCAAAGTGGCCTTGAAACCAGAACAGTGTGGCGGGCAGATGCAGGACAATCTCCGCCTCGCCCGCGCCCGTGTGCTGGCAGGAAATTTCATCCGGCATCATGGTCATGAAAGTACTCCTGTAATTGCGCATCGATGCGCTTATTCATTGTATTCACTGGAATAACATCCACCACGCGCCAAAAGCGGGGAAGTGCGACGGGTTCCAGCCACGGGCGTAGCGCCTGACGCCACGCCTGCGCCTGTTTGCGGCTTGCGCCAAGCCACGCCTGACGCGTTTCATCATCCAGCACCAGCAGCACACCCACGCTTTGACGCGTGCCGCGCGTAATCAGCAGGGCGGCGGCATCGCGCACGCCCGCCAGCGACAACACGCGCTGTTCGACTTCCGCCAGCGAGACTCGTTTTTCAGCGATTTTGACCACGCGTCCGCGCCGCCCAAGCAGATGAAAGTGGTTATCCGCATTAAAGCGCAGTGTGTCTTCCAGCAGTAGTCCTTCAGGCTCGGCAATCAGTGGCGATACTACGCGCCAGTCGTCGTTTTCTGCTTTGAACGTCACGCCGGGGAAAGGCTGCCAGGCGATCTCCTCCGCATTGCGCTGTCGCCATGCGAGCACGCCCGTTTCGCTACTGCCATAGATTTCATCGGGCCAGACATTCAGCCAGCGAAACGCGTGTTGCGCATCCTGCCAGTGCAGCATGCCGCCAGCGGTGATCACCATGGCGACGTCCGGGGCTGTCAGTCGCGCATCCAGATGCTTCAGAAACGCTGGGCTGCTGATAAACAGATAACGCTGCGGTGGCGGGAGAGCGGCCAGCTGTTCAGGCCAGGCAAGGGTGTCGGCATGCAGCGGCAGGCCCAATGACATCGGCAGAAAAATGCGGAACGTCAGGCCGTAGAGATGCTGTGGCGAGACGGAAGAGACCACCCGGCAATCGGCCAGCCGACCGGCAAAGCGCGCGGCCAACAGGGCGGATTCCGCATCCAGCGCCGCCAGGCTTTTATGAATGCGTTTGGGTTGCCCGGTGGAGCCGGAGGTAAACAGTTCCAGCCCGGCGTCATCGGGTATCGCGGGAAGCGGTTGAGCATCTTCACGGATAGGGGTATTGATGATGCGTAAAGGGCCATCCCAGTTCAGAGAACCCTCGCTTAAGATGCCGTCGAACAGCGAACGTTGTTCCTCAAGCTGCGAAGGGCGAGCGTGACCCGGCAGCACTGGCGTTTTTCCGGCATGCAGCGTCGCCAGCAGGGCGACCAAAAACCGATAGCCCTCTTCCAGACACAGCGCCCAGCGCTGGCCCTTCTGCGTTTGCAGCCACGCACAGTGGGCGGCCACGTCGTTGCGCAACTGGCCCAGTGTCCAGAGGCGCTCGCCTGACCAGGCGACAGGCGTGCTATCGGGGCGTTCGGCACTCAGCCAGCGGGATAACGGGCGCGGGGCGTTCATGCGGTTTCTCGCTTCATTACCCGGCGGCGCACCAGCCATTCACCGGCCATCAGCGCGCCCATCAGCAGGTAGGCGATCATCCCGTTCCACGCGCTCCACAGTGCCATATCGCCGAGCCGCGCGGTAATCAGGGCCACGGTGCCGTTAAGAATAAAAAAGCCGCACCAGATTTGCGTCACGCGCCGCGTGTAGCGCACACCTTGCGCGGAGAGTTGCGGATATTGCAGGCGCGCCAGCCGTTCAACCAGCGGCATTGCGCTGAACAGCGAACTGCCAAACAGGGCGAGCATGATGCCATTGACCGCCACAGGCCAGTAGAGCAACAACTGATGCGTTCCCAGCAATGCGCTGGCAAGACAGAGCGCCAGCCCGGCTAGCGCGACGCTTTGCATCACCCGGCGCATCGGCCCGGCGTTGTCCTGCGCCTGACGCAGACGCAACAGCAGAACGACCGCCAGCATGGGCAGGAGCCATTGCAGACCGTTATGTGCCAGACCAAACCAGACTAAAAATGGCCAGGCCAGCAGCACACTCGCGGTGATGATCTTGAGGAGCGGCAAACGCACGAAAAATCAGGCTTCGCGCAGCAGGCGCTCGACGGCGTCAACCACATCCTGCACGGTACGCACGGCTTTGAACTCTTCCGGTTTAATTTTTTTACCGGTCTTCTTCTGCAACTGAACAATCATATCCACAGCATCAATACTATCGAGTTCAAGATCTTCATACAGACGCGCCTCGGGGGTGATTGCCGCCGGGTCGACTTCGAACAGTTTTACTAGCAGGGAAGTGACTTCCTGATAGACAGCAGTTTGGTCGGTCATGATGGCAGCTCCTCAGGCGCGTTGGGATTGAATAAAGGCAGCGAGCGTCGCCACCGAATAGAAATGCTGACGCATCGCTTCATTTTCAGCAGAAAGCACGATGCCATACTGGTTTTTTACCGCCAGCCCCAGCTCCAGCGCATCAATAGAATCCAGACCTAAACCGTCTCCGAACAGGGCCGCATCGGTGTCGATGTCGTCCACGCTCAGTTCGTCCAGATTCAATGTGTTAATGATGAGATGTTTAATCTCGCAGTAGAGCTCTTGCATCGTTAATTCCTGCACAATGATGTTTTAACCAATTGATTGTAATTTCTGTAATAGATGCCGGTTTAGCGCGCGCGCGGCCAGCGCCGGTTCTTGCTTATTCGCGGTAATAAAGTCGTCGACACAGATTCGCTCCCGAACGATAACCTCAAACAGCGGCGTCGTCTCCGGGACGTGATACCACGGGCGCTGCTTATCCAGCAGATGCTCGCTACAGCGAATGCTCACCAGGCGTAAATCGCGTTCGCAGCGCACCGCAATATTGGCGGCGCCGCGTTGGATAGTCATGGTTTCGCCGTGGCGCGTACGCGTCCCTTCCGGGAAAATCATCAGCGTGTCGCCACGCTGTAAACGGGCCTGGCTTTCTGTCAGCAGACGTTCCGCTTCGCTGTTGACCAGGTAATCTGCCGCGCGGATCACACCGCTGACAAACGGGTTCTTCAACAGCGCGCTCTTTACCAGACAGTCGGTTTCGGGCATCACCGAGGCCAGCAGGACATAATCAATCAGCGTCGGATGATTCGCCACCACCAGGCAACCGCGTGCCTGCCGTAAAATATCAGCGCCCTGTACACGGTAACGCAGGACGCCCGTCACGCTGGCGAACCCCAAAAAAACGCGGAAGCTCGCCGAAATACTGCGGCGCGCCAGGCGCCGGCGCTTGTCGTCATCGCGTATGACCAACAGCAACAGATTAAACCAGCACAGCGACAGCAGCAGGCCGCCCAGACCAAACAGCGCGAAGCACACTACGGTCATCAGTAACCGCCAAAGGTGATTGATACGCCTTGCTATCATTTCTGGCTCCAGCGCCAGCGTAATCGTTCGCCTTCAAGGACGAAATGGGCTGTGTGGCCCAGGTAATTCTGTAAAAATTGCAGGCTTTGCGGCAGTGCGGGCTCTTCTTTTGTTCCACCCGGCTCGGTGATGCACTGAACCTGGTCACCCGCTTCGATGACCAGCGCCGTCGCAAAGGCCCAGGCTGGCATCTGTGCTGGCAGTCGATCGCGGTAAAAGTCTGGCAGCGCACCGTCAAAATCGACCATTAAAATACGCCGGTGGCCCGCCTGCAGCAGGCACATCACCTCGCATAAACCTTGCAGGAATGTGTCGCGCCCCGCGGTGAGTGATGAGGAGACAATCGGCTGCTTTGCGGCGATAGTCAGATTTCCGACCGCCGCGTTATGCACTGACATCGCGAAATCGGTCGGCGAAATAGCCTCATCACTCGCCAGCGCCCTAAGGATACGGTAATTACGCTCCAGCTCACCGTGGCGGCTGGTGTAGAGCACGGCATCAATGGCATGACGGCGCAGCAGGGTAAGGCCACACTCTACGGCCAGCTTGCTACCTGAACTCAGACGACGCGCGGTCATCATCGGCAATTCAACCAGTTTCGCCTGCGGGCTGGCAGGATCAATGGCATAAGGCGATTGCGCCCATGATAGCCACTGCTCGGTCTCGCCCAGTCCAGGCGCGCGGGCGATCCAGTCGATAATATTGAATGCTAATTTCATTAACGCGCGTCCGCGGGGGAAAAAAACGTACTTAAAATACGCCGGGCGTAATGCCGCGATCGCGTTATTTTAACGACCAGGGTATTTCTTATCTATCTTCTACAAAATAGTGGGGACTTTACAAAAAAAATGCATTTTAGTCATGCGGAACAAACTGATTTTTGCTCATCATTTGTTTCAAACGGGATAACAGGGCAGCCAGAACTGCCCTGCTAACGGCGTTAACCGAGGAACATCACTGAGACGCAGAGTATGCCCACAATCAGCGTAATCAGGCTGCCGACAGAACGGTACGGCTTCAGCGATGGGATAAGATAGGTAGACAGCGTCGGCATGATAAACAGAATCATGGCAATCAGCGGGCCGCTTATCGCGTAGATCATCGAAATAGCGTTCGGGTTGATGCAGCAAACGATGAAGGTCAGGGTAGAGACCAGCAGAATTGACATCATGCGGTTAAACGAACGGCTTTTACGCACGCCAACCTGATTGAGAGACGCTTTTACCATCTCGCTCGCGCCTTCAATGACGCCAAAGTAGGTGCCGAGGAACGATTTCGACATCGCCACAATCGCCACGATAATGCCGGATACGGACAACCAGTTGGGTGAGTTGGGCATCATCGACAGTGCTGAGAGAATCGTCACGCCCTGATCTTTGGCGGTATTGATGTAATCCACCGGAATGGAGAGCAGGCAGCTAAAGACAAAGAACAGTACGCTCAGGCAGATAATCAGATACGCGACCTTCATGATTTTTTTGCATTTACCCATCGCGAGCTCGCCATATTTCTCTCTACGGTCGATAGCGAAGGTAGAGATAATTGGCGTATGGCTAAAAGCGAAAACCATCACGGGGATGGATAACCACACCTGGTGCAGCGTGTGCGGCGTCACTTCCATTTGCCCGGTGAGTAGTGCGGGCTGCCAGCTGCCTGTCAGGTAAATCGATAAAAACAGGAAGTAGGCGATCAGGGGGAACACCAGGAAGCCCATCACTTTGATGGTGGCCTGGCGACCGGCAAGGAAAATCACGTTCAGCAGCAATACCACGCCAAGGCTCACCAGCACGCGTACCGTCAGATCGACCGGCATATGCTTGGCTATCTGTTCGGTGATGGAGTTGGTGATGGCGACGGCGTAAATCAGAATCACCACAAAAAACGCCAGGAAATAGAGCGTGGTGATGAGGTTGCCAATTTTTTTGCCGTAGTAGTGGCTGACTGCGCCGGTTATCCCGACACCCGCAGGCGTGTTGGAGGAGAGGATAAACTGACACAGGGCGCGATGCGGCCAGTAGGTCAGCGGCCACGCGACCAGCGCGGTAACAAACAGTACCACGGCCCCTGCGGATCCTAACTGGATTGGCAGGAACAGGGTACCGGCGCCTACAGCAGTGCCGTACAGGGCAAAGCTCCAGAGCGTCTCTTCTTTTGACCAAATTTTAGACATTATGCGAATTTAATAACCATGGAACATACAAAATGGAGCGTAATTTACCATAATTATGATTCGTGGTGGTTATGAATACTTTTACCCCTCACCCTAACCCTCTCCCAGAGGGAGAGGGGACAGATTGTGCACATACGTAACTCACCCTCTCCCTGTGAGAGAGGGGAGAGATTGTGCACATACGTAATTCACCCTCTCCCTGTGGGAGAGGGCCGGGGTGAGGGCATCAGCGCGCACAATCCATCGCCCGTTGCACACGGCGCTTCATTACGCGCTCGCGCAGCATGTCATACACCCAGTTATAGAGCATGGTGTAGGGCAGGAAGAACAGGAAGAAACCAATCTCCAGCGTTAGCGCCTGCATCAGGGTCACGCCAAGCACCACCGATACAATGCTCACCCCAATCACGATAAAGCCACACTCAAATCCCAGCGCGTGGAAGGCGCGGATTTTCGCCGTACGGGTAACGCGCGTCACCGGCCACAGGCGGTCAAACATGGCGTTATAAATGATATTCCACACCATCGCCGTGGTGGCGAGAATAATGGTTAATCCGCCCATTTCCAGCACCGAGCGTTGCATCAGGTATGCGGCGGTCGGGGCGAGGATCGCCGTGGCGATGCCTTCAAAGCACACGGCGTGGAAAATGCGCTCCGGCAGCTTTCTGTGGTGAAGGTTGTCGTGTTGCATCTCAATTACCTCTGGTTGTTCTCTCTATTGCTGGGCATTTTATGGATAAATATGATAAGTAAAAGATAGATTCCATCGATAAAGTAGATAGATTATGCGCTATTCACCCGAAGCCCTTACCGCATTTGTCGAAACCGTCGACAGCGGTTCGTTTTCAGCTGCCGCGCGGCGCTTACGGAAAAGCCAGTCCACCATCAGCACCGCGATTGCCAATCTTGAAGCCGATCTCGGCGTGACCTTGTTCGATCGTTCGTCACGCCAGCCAGTGTTAACGCCCGAAGGCCAGCGTGTACTGAGTTACGTGCAGGCGATTCTGGCCGCCAGTGAGCGGCTGGATGAACTGGCGGTGGCCCTGAGCAGCGAAACGGAAGCGCGGCTGGCATTTGTGTTGTCGGATACGCTCCACCCTGATGTGCTGGAAAAGCTGATGGTGCAGTTTGACCGTCGTTTTCCGCATACAGAGTTTGAATGTCTGGTCGGTGAAGACGACGATGTTATTGATTTGCTGCAAAAAGGACGCGCGCAGGTGGGGCTGATTGAGGCGCGGGAAAGTTATCCCACCAATATTGGACATACTCGTCTGCCGATGCAGACGCACATGGCTATTTACGTTTCCCTCGATCACCCGTTAACCGCGCAGCCCAGCGTCGAGTGGGATCAACTGCATACCTGGCGCGAATTGCGGCTGAATACTTATCTCGAAAATCGCCCCACGCCTGCGCGCGGCCCGGTGTGGTCTGCACCTAACTATCTGATGTTGATGAGCATGGCCGCTCAGGGCTTCGGCTGGTGTGTGTTGCCCTGTGCGTTAGTGGAGGAGTTTTCCGGTTCCGCGCCGTTAACCATGCTGACACTTCCCGGCTGGCCGATCGCCGTTTCTATCGATTTGCTGTGGAACAAAAGCGCGCCGCCGGGCGCGGCTGGAAGCTGGGTCAAAGCGTATCTGCAACAGGTGTCAGCGTAACGGAAAACCTTTGTGATAAATCTCACTTTTTTTAAACAATTACGATAAAAGTTGATAACAATCATCTACTATAGCCTGGTTATTTTGCGCTGAGGTAGAGATGAAAGATGTCGTTATCGTAGGTGCAGTCCGTACACCCATCGGCTGCTTCCAGGGGGCGCTCTCCCGCCATTCGGCTGTCGAACTGGGTAGCCTGGTGATCAATGCGCTGGTCGAACGCAGCGGAATTGAACCGCATGTTATTGATGAAGTGATTATTGGTCAGGTGCTGACGGCGGGTACCGGGCAAAATCCTGCGCGCCAGTCGGCAATTAAAGGCGGCCTGCCCAATACGGTTTCTGCTATTACGATCAACGATGTTTGTGGCTCGGGCCTGAAAGCGCTGCATCTGGCGACCCAGGCCATTCAGTGTGGTGAAGCGGATGTGGTGATCGCGGGCGGCCAGGAGAATATGAGCCGCGCGCCGCACGTTCTGACCGATAGCCGCACCGGTGCGCAGTTGGGTAACAGTCAGCTAATTGATAGCCTGGTGCACGACGGATTATGGGATGCGTTTAACGATTATCATATGGGCGTGACGGCGGAGAATCTGGCGCGCGAATATGGCATCAGCCGTGAACAACAAGATGCCTGGGCGCTAAGTTCACAACACAAGGCGCGTAAGGCTATCGATTCCGGTCGCTTTCGCGATGAAATTGTTCCGGTAGTGAACGCCCAGCCGAACGGGGAAACGCTGCGTGTCGAAACGGATGAGCAGCCGCAAACCGATCCCAGCGCGGAAGGACTGGCGCGCCTCTCTCCGGCATTCGATCAACTTGGTTCCGTCACCGCCGGGAATGCGTCGTCGATCAACGATGGTGCAGCGGCGGTGTTAATGATGAGCGAAAGCAAAGCGCTGGAGTTGAATTTACCGATCCTGGCGCGCATCCGCGCGTTTGCCAGCGTCGGCGTCGATCCCGCGTTGATGGGTATCGCGCCGGTGTACGCCACCCGTCGTTGTCTGGAGCGTGCGGGCTGGCAACTGAACGATGTCGATCTTATTGAAGCCAACGAAGCGTTTGCCGCGCAGGCGATTTCTGTTGGCAAGATGCTAGAGTGGGATGAGCAGAAAGTGAATGTGAACGGCGGCGCTATCGCCTTAGGCCATCCTATTGGCGCGTCCGGCTGCCGAATTCTGGTGTCTCTGGTTCACGAAATGATGAAACGCGATGCCCGTAAAGGCCTGGCGACGCTGTGCATTGGCGGCGGTCAGGGCGTGGCGCTGGCCGTGGAACGTGATTTGCCTGCTGCATAATCTCTTACAACGCTACTAAAACCCCCGGTAGCGTTAAGATTACCCTGAGTTAATCCCTTTTTATCCCCCGTTTTAATGCTAATGCAAATGACGTAACGAAAGGCTTTTTGCTTACACTTTTGTCGTCGCTTGTCATGGTTTGCGCTGAGTTAATTCTATAAAAACACATTAATAAAATCCTTATTATTTGATGAAATAAAATAACATTGGTTATTTTATTTTTTAATGCATCCTTAACTTGTTGATTTATATGGATCATTAAAAACAGACGTTTTAGCGGATTATGTGTGAAAAATGAAGTGCGTGTGATGTGCATCGCATATTTATTGTGTTTTGACATCTTTTTATTGAAGCCGATCACGCCATTTCGTGCCGTATTTTTTGAAACAAATAATTACGATCCTGATCACTAAAATACATGTATTAAAAAAATAAAATGCAATTCCATAAAAACGAAACATGATTTCAATTGAGGGATAGCAAATGTTGAAAAAAACTCTGGCCCTGGCTGTATTGTGTGGAGCATCTTTTGCTGCATCAGCGGTAACTGTCGATTTACGTCACGAATTTATTGATGGTGGTAAAACAGATAAAACTAACGCCGACCGTGTTTCTGTTTCACATCGATTTGCAAATGGCTTTGGTTTCTCTGTTGAAGCTAAATGGAAGTCGGGGGGTGATAATACCGATAAGCCGTATGCGGATTTTATCGGTAATGGTCATGAAGAGAGTATTAGCTGGCAGTGGAAAGCCAATAAGAATTTCTCGGTAACGCCGGGGTTCAATATTGAAAGTAATGATAGCCGCTCTATTTACAAACCGAACCTGCGGGTTCAGTACAGCTTCGACAGTGGTTTTTATGTTGCCGCGCGTTATCGTTATGATTACACACGCTATCCTTCAAATGCCGGTAAAGACGATGATAAAGTCAACCGTGGCGACGCCTGGGCGGGTTATGTATTCGGCGACTGGCGCACCGAGCTGAACTATGTGTATGCACGCAGCAGCGAAGGTACCGCGCGTAATAATAACAAACCATATTCTCAGGAATATAACGTTAAGCTGGCTTATCGTTGGGATAAAAACTGGGCACCGTATGGCGAAGTGGGTAACGTGGGTGTGAATGACCGTAACGATCGTCAGACGCGCTTCCGTGTCGGTGTGGCATATACCTTCTAATTAATTCTTCCACCTCGTTATTAACCCGGCGTAGTTAGCCGGGTTTTTCTGTTTTCTTTTTTTCCTGTAATCATATTTCTAATATAAACGGCAGATAAAAAAAGCCCCCCATAAAGGAGGGCAAGGCCAGTTACAGAAACACTACATCAAATACTCAGTCACTCATACTTTATATTCAGCCATTCAGGCCTGAATAAAATCACGCTGTGTCGGAAGTTTGGCAATATAAAGTGCCGGTTTACCGTCTTTGTCGGAACTGAACAGCACCGCGCCATCGTGTGGCAGGAAAGAAGGGTGCGGATGCGTGACCTGGCGGCTGTTTTGTACCGTCGCCCAGGAGGTGTCATGACGCGCGATGCGGAAGTACGCTTTTTTCGCGACGTCGAATCCATATAAATAGGGATCGTTGTCGATGGTGTAGCCGCTGGTGTCTTTCACATCGACCGGCGTACCGGAACCGTCACCGACCAGCAGCGTACCGTCGAAGTTGCTCATCAGATGCGAACAGGCTGGCATCTGCATCAGCGCTTCGTTGACGCCGGTGTCCGGGTTGTAACGATAAATGGTGCGACCCTGCTTACCCTTCAGATAAGAGACATACACCAGCGCCGAACCGTTAGGTACCCAGAATTCATGGGTGCAGCTTTCACCTTCCGCATGCTCTTTGACTTTACGCACGTTGCTGCCGTCTTCGTTTACCAGCCACATGCGGGCATCGACCAGATCGTGCGGGCCTTCGTGGCAGAACGCGACGGTATGATCGTCAAACGGGCGATAAATCGGGTGGCCGAGCCAGTTTTTCTCTTCGTGAATAACCGAGCTTTCACCCGTTTGCAGGTCAACGCGCAGCAGACGGCAGTGCGGGCCTTTATGGAAGAAGTCGTGGAACAGCTGCCAGCTGTTAAGCGGCGTCCAGTCGCTTTTGGCAATCTCAATGCCTACCAGTTTGGTGCAGTCGCTGTTGGACACCCAGGTACCGTAGCCGACCCATTCGTCCGGCACGCGATACACTTCCCGTTCCACCAACGTTTTCAGGTTCACTTCCAGTAGGGTGCGATCGTTCTTCACATAGTAGAGCGATTGGTCATCCGGTGAGAGAAAACCGCCGAAGGTGTTATCACCTTCGCCTTCCGTTAATTGCACCGCTTCAGCATTGGCGACATCCAGCAGGTAGTAGTTCCAGTGGCCGTCAAACTCACCTGCGAAAAGCAGATGGCTACCATCATTGAAAAAGCACTTCTGATAGAAGTAGTTACGATGACAGGTGACTTCTGGTGGGGTTAAGCGGGTGACTTCCGCGCCTGTGTCTGGATCGCGGCTGACCTCATAGTTCAGTTTTACCCGCATACCTTTAGCCATGTTGCACTCCTTTTTCTCAAGCAATGGTGGCTTAACGCTCACCGGCCGATGTGGATGTCGTTTTAAAAATGTAGTGATAATTTATCAAAACGACGTTTCAATGTTTGTGATGGTGAGCGCACTTTGTACGAAAAGGCTGTAAATTCAACCCAGATCAGGTTATCGAAAGCGATGCCGCTTCAAATGAACTTTGTTTTTTGACGGATATTTCTCACATTTCAGTTAATTCTCAATGTTTATATTTTACTGAATTAAAAAGACTTTATTTTTTCACCGGGGATGGATAACGGCATATTCGTGATCCCTTTTGCATTTTTAGTAATATTAGACAGAAAAAGTGAAACAACGTTTTAATTGTAATTGAAAACCCATTTCATCAGCGATAAGATGACCTCATTGACAAAGCGGAACCCTGTTTCAGGTCGCTAATAAAGAGCAACGGATTTTCTGGAGGCATTCGGTGGACGTAAGACAAAGCATTCATAGTGAACATGCAAAAACGCTGGACACGCAGGGCCTGCGCAACGAATTTCTCGTTGAGCAAGTGTTTGTCGCGGATGAGTACACCATGGTGTACAGCCACATCGACCGCATCATTGTCGGCGGCATTATGCCGGTGGCGAAAACCGTATCCGTGGGCGGTGAAGTGGGCAAACAATTGGGCGTGAGCTACTTCCTGGAACGTCGCGAACTGGGCGTGATTAACATTGGCGGCGCAGGCACCATTACCGTTGACGGTAAATGTTATGAAATCGGCCATCGCGATGCGCTGTATGTTGGGAAAGGGGCAAAAGAAGTGGTCTTCGCCAGCGTCGATACGGCGAAACCGGCGAAGTTCTACTATAACTGCGCACCGGCCCACACCACTTATCCGACCAAAAAAGTCACGCCGGATGACGTTTCTCCGGTCACGCTGGGCGATAACCTCACCAGCAACCGTCGCACCATTAATAAATACTTCGTGCCTGATGTGCTGGAAACCTGCCAGCTCAGCATGGGGCTGACTGAACTCGCGCCGGGGAACCTGTGGAACACCATGCCATGCCACACCCACGAGCGCCGTATGGAAGTGTACTTCTACTTCAATATGGATGAGGACGCCTGCGTGTTCCATATGATGGGGCAGCCGCAGGAAACGCGTCACATCGTGATGCATAACGAACAGGCAGTGATTTCGCCGAGCTGGTCTATTCACTCCGGTGTGGGTACCAAAGCGTATACCTTCATCTGGGGAATGGTTGGTGAGAACCAGGTCTTCGATGACATGGATCACGTGGCGGTTAAGGATCTGCGCTAAGTCGCGGGCAGCAAAAGAAATAATGCCTGTCGCGAACAGGCGCAATCAATAAGGAATTTAATATGATTTTAGATGCATTCTCTCTGCAGGGTAAAGTTGCCGTTGTCACCGGTTGTGATACCGGTCTGGGCCAGGGTATGGCGGTTGGCCTGGCGGAAGCGGGCTGCGACATCGTGGGTATCAACATCGTTGAGCCGGCTGAGACCATCGAGCGCGTCACCGCGCTGGGGCGTCGCTTCCTGAGCCTGACTGCCGATCTGCGTTCCATCGACGGTATCCCTGCGCTGCTTGACCGTGCGGTAGCGGAATTCGGTCATATCGATATTCTGGTCAACAACGCCGGTCTGATTCGTCGTGAAGACGCGATCGACTTCAGCGAAAAAGACTGGGACGACGTGATGAACCTGAACATTAAGAGCGTGTTCTTTATGTCTCAGGCGGCGGCGAAACACTTCATCGCGCAGGGTAAAGGCGGCAAAATTATCAATATCGCCTCCATGCTCTCCTTCCAGGGCGGCATCCGCGTACCGTCTTACACCGCATCGAAAAGCGGCGTGATGGGCGTGACTCGCCTGATGGCTAACGAGTGGGCGAAACACGGTATTAACGTGAACGCCATTGCACCGGGCTACATGGCGACCAACAACACCCAGCAACTTCGTGCGGATGAAGAACGTAGCGCGGCGATCCTCGATCGTATCCCGGCGGGGCGTTGGGGTCTGCCGAGCGATCTGATGGGGCCGGTTGTCTTCCTGGCTTCCAGCGCATCTGATTACATCAACGGCTATACCGTTGCCGTAGATGGTGGCTGGCTGGCTCGTTAATTCCGGCCTGGCGGTAAGAACCCTGCTTCGCGGCAGGGTTTTTTTTGCCTGTAAATCACATCAATCCATATCGTGTAAATTGATTTATCCATGTGATTATTTCTCTAGTGAAATCATTAAATATAAATCCATTTAAAAACAGCCAATTAAAAATAATTGATGAAATGTTCTTCAATTTTAAAATTGTAATGTCCATCACATAACAGATATGTGCAGCCATTTAATCCATATCTACGCGATGAACCGCCTGACGTATCTCTCTGGAAATCCCGTATGTTCAGGGAATGTTCTATTCAGTGCAGGCAGGAAATGATGGTTACCTTAAATAGTGATTCAGTTGTGTCTCCACGCTCGCAGCGCGATACGCGGCGAATGAATCTGTTTGTCTCCGTTTCTGCGGCGGTGGCCGGTCTGTTGTTTGGTTTAGATATCGGCGTGATTGCCGGGGCGCTGCCCTTTATCACCGATCACTTTGCCCTGAGCAGCCGTTTGCAGGAGTGGGTGGTCAGCAGCATGATGCTCGGTGCGGCGCTGGGGGCGCTGTTCAACGGCTGGCTCTCTTTCCGCCTGGGGCGCAAATACAGCCTGATGGCGGCGGCGGTGTTGTTCGTGCTGGGCTCGCTGGGCTCTGCGTTGGCCAGTAGCGTGGAAATCTTGATTGCGGCGCGCGTGTTGTTGGGTGTCGCGGTGGGGATTGCCTCTTACACCGCGCCGCTTTATCTCTCTGAAATGGCGAGCGAACACGTGCGCGGTAAGATGATCAGCATGTATCAGTTGATGGTCACCCTGGGCATTGTGCTGGCGTTTCTCTCTGATACCGCATTCAGCTACACCGGTAACTGGCGCGCGATGCTTGGCGTGCTGGCGCTGCCAGCGGTGATCCTGATTGTGCTGGTGATCTTCCTGCCGAACAGCCCGCGCTGGCTGGCGGAGAAAGGGCGGCATATCGAAGCGGAAGAAGTGTTGCGTATGCTGCGTGATACCTCTGAAAAAGCGCGTGAAGAGCTCAATGAAATTCGCGAAAGCCTGAAGCTGAAGCAGGGCGGCTGGAAGTTGTTTAAAGCTAACCGCAACGTCCGCCGCGCGGTGTTCCTCGGTATGCTATTGCAGGCGATGCAGCAGTTTACCGGGATGAACATCATTATGTATTACGCGCCGCGCATCTTTAAAATGGCGGGTTTCACCACCACGGAACAGCAGATGCTGGCGACGCTTGTCGTCGGATTGACCTTTATGTTTGCCACCTTTATCGCCATCTTTATGGTGGATAAAGCCGGGCGTAAACCGGCGCTGAAGATTGGTTTTAGCGTGATGGCGCTGGGTACGCTGGTGCTGGGCTACTGCCTGATGCAGTTTGATAACGGCACGGCAGGCAGCGGGCTTTCCTGGCTGTCGGTGGGCATGACCATGATGTGCATCGCCGGTTATGCAATGAGTGCCGCGCCGGTGGTGTGGATCCTGTGTTCTGAAATTCAGCCGCTGAAATGCCGCGACTTTGGTATCACCTGTTCCACCACAACCAACTGGGTCTCCAATATGATTATTGGCGCGACCTTCCTGACGCTGCTCGACAGCATCGGTGCGGCAGGGACGTTCTGGCTCTATACCGGGCTGAATATTGCCTTTATCGGGATTACGTTCTGGCTGATTCCGGAAACCAAAAATGTCACGCTGGAGCATATCGAACGCAAACTGATGGCAGGAGAGAAGCTGCGAAATATTGGGGTGTGAAGGATAGTTGGGGTGAGTGCGCGCTGATGCCCTCACCCCGGCCCTCTCCCACGGGGAGAGGGAGAAAACACGCGCACGGTCGGTTCCCTCTTCCTGAGGGGGAGGGTTAGGATGAGGGTTTACACCTTCGCCAAATAGAGCGTCGGCATTCCCTCTACACTCTCCCACAGGGAGTAGTAGCAACGGCGCACTGTTCCACTGGGAGGCCGAGAAGT
Organism: Pseudocitrobacter sp. RIT415; assembly: GCF_003057695.2. NCBI lineage: Bacteria > Pseudomonadati > Pseudomonadota > Gammaproteobacteria > Enterobacterales > Enterobacteriaceae > Pseudocitrobacter > Pseudocitrobacter sp. RIT415. The sequence continues at coordinate 187,155 of NZ_QBJC02000007.1, forward strand.
AACAATTGTGCACAGTCGGTTCCCTCTCCCTGAGGGAGAGGGTTAGGGTGAGGGTGAGGGTTTACACCTTCGCCAAATAGAGCGCCGGCATCCCCTCGACATCTGACGTATACAGCACCCACTGATTATCCGGTGAAAACGAAGGATGCGGATGCGTCACCTGGCGGTCACCGTCCAGCACCTTCCAGCTACTGTTATGCTGACACACCGCTTTCTGCTCCCCGCTGTGAATATCAAACACCCAGATAAACGGATCGTTGCTACCGTTATGCGGCGCACCGTCACCCACGACGAGCGAGCCGTCATGATTACTCATCAGGTGAGAGCAGGGCGGTATCGCCATCAGCAGCGTATTCTCAAGCGTTGCCGGATCGGCGCGATATAAATAGCGTTGCGGTGAATTATCCTGATGCGCCACGTAATAAAGCGCGGAGCCATCCGGTACCCAGAACTCATGAGTAAAGCTTTCGCCGGGCTGATGCTGGCGAACCTTGCGCAGGTAAGTGCCGTCGGCATTGATGAGCCACATACGCGCATCAATCGCATCGCGCGGGCCTTCGTGACAGAACGCCACGGTATTATCATCAAACGGGCGGTAAATCGGATGCCCCAGCCAGCGCTTCTCCTGCAAAATGGTGCGCTGCGCACCCGTTTTCAGGTCGATGTTAATCAGGCGGCATTCCGGCCGCGTAAAGTAGAAATCGCGGAATTTTCCCCAGTCGGTCAGCGGCTGCCAGTCGCTTTTTTTGATTTCGATGCCGACAAGCTGCGTACAGTCGCTGTTGGCGACCCACGTACCATAGGCCACCCACGCGTCATCGACGTCATAAATCACCTGCTCTTCCAGCGAATCGAGATCCACGCGCCTTAACTGGCGGTTGTTTTTCACATACCACAGCGCCTGGTCGTCTGCGGAAAGGAAGCCGCCGAAGGTGTTATCGCCTTCGCCGTCCGTGAGTTGCGTAGCGTGCTGCGCTTCGCGGTTTAGCAGGTAGTAATTCCAGTGTCCTTCAAACGCGCCGCCAAAAATGAGCTTGTCGCCATCGCGGGTAAAACACTTCTGATAGAAGTAGTTACGGTGACAAATAATATGCGGCGGCGTCAGGCGAATGACCTCATGCCCTGTTTCACTGTCCGGCTGTGAACGGAAATTTAGCGGGATGATTTTACCTTTCATCAATCAACTCCTGATAAAAAAATACCCCGCCGCCGAAGCGCCAGGGTATTGAGTGACAAGGTGGGGATTAACGCATGGCGCGACGCAGAATACGTTCCGCCTGGCGCTGGAAGTCTGCGGCAGCCTCTTCCACGGATTTCTGACCGTAATCGATGTATTGCAGGGTGGTGCCGAACTGGGCGACGATCTGCGGGTCATCAAAGTACGGCGACACGCTCAGTTTGGTCGGCAGAGACTGCGCCAGACGCAGGCCGGATACCGCCGGATCGTCCTCTTTGATGATGCCGTCTTCGGTCAGGAATTTCACCGCAGCCTTGCTCAGCGGCACGCCGCGCTCCAGGCCGAGCGTATCGACCGCTTCTTTGTTGTTCAGCAGGAAGTTGATTAACTTCGCCGCCGCTTCGGGGTTTTTCGTCGACTTACCGATCGAGAGCATCTGCGCCGGTTTGAAGAACAGGCCCGCGTCGGTTGCGCCTTCCAGCATCGGATAGTTACCCAGCTCCAGTTTTGCAGGCGGCTTCAGGTTGTCAGAATATTTATTAATGGTGGAGTTCCACATGTAGGTTCCCGCCCATTCGCCCTGGATCCACGGCTTCATTTCGTACATGTTGCTCTTACCGAAAGAGGCGTAGTACTTGGTATCCGGCATCACGTGGCTGTCGATGAGTTTTTTGTACATCTGGAAAAACTCATTCCACTGATCTTTGCTCCAGGCCAGTTTTTTGGTCTTCTCGTCAATGGCGGCGGTGTTGTACTTCTGCACCATATACGAGTTCAGCAGCGCCAGGGTATCCTGATGCTCAAGCACCACCGGATAGTACTGCTTACCCAGTTTGCTCTCGAAGGTTTTGCCCGCTTCCATCAGCGCGTCCCAGGTTTTCGGGTACTCCACGCCGGCTTTTTTCCAGGTTTCATCGTTGAAATAGAACACACGCGCAGTTACCGAAATCGGAATGCCGTTCAGCTTGCCGTTCACCGTGGTGGTTTGCAGCTCTTTGGCATCGAACTGGCTCAGGTCGATGACATCTTTCATTTTATTCAGGTCGTAGAAGCCATCACCTGTTTTGGAGAAAATCGGCAACCAGTTCCAGTTGGTTTGCATCACATCCGGCTCGGTACCGCCCGCAATCTGGGTGGTCAGGCGGGAGAGGTGACCATCCCAGCCGGTGTATTCCGCTTTAACGTTGATATCAGGGTTCTGTTTATGGAACTCTTCCAGCGCCTTCAGAGTAACCTGGTGACGGCCATTGCCGCCCCACCAGGACATACGTAAATCCACATCTTTTGCCATTGAGGGTAAAGCAGTCAGCCCCAAAATGGTGGAGATTGCTGCGCTTAAAAGCACTTTTTTCATTTTAATACTCCATTAAAGAGAGAGGTTCTGTTCTGTTTTTGCGTCAAAGATATGACACTTATTCATGTCAAACGTAAAGTACACTTTGCGATTAAGACCCTTATCAATCATGGGTTTAGCTTCGTCTGAAGGAATGCGCGCCGTCAGTTCGTAGTGGGCTACTTTCAGGTAGACGAAGAACTCATGGCCCATGTTTTCAACGCGTACCATCTCGCCGGTGCAACCGCCTTCGGCAAAAGGCTCATCTGATACGGAAACGAATTCCGGGCGAATACCGTAGAACACGTCTTCATTTTTATGGCCTGCCAGTTTCTGCTCTAACACGTTGCTCAGCGGCAGGAATTCGTCGCCGATGGTCAGATAGAGATGCCCCTCTTTATCCACCAGTTTGCTGGCGCGAATGTTCATTTCCGGCGCGCCGATGAAGCCCGCGACGAACATGTTTTTCGGCTTGTGGTAGAGGTTATCCGGCGTGTCGACCTGCATGATGTGGCCCAGTTTCATGACGCAGATACGGTCGCCCATGGTCATCGCTTCGGTCTGATCGTGGGTGACATACACGGTGGTTGCCGGTTTGCCCGATTTCTTCAACTGCTTATGCAGGTCAGAAATACGGATGCGCATCGACGCGCGCAGTTTGGCGTCAAGGTTGGAGAGCGGTTCATCGAACAGGAATACGTCGGGTTTTTTCACAATCGCTCGGCCTACGGCCACACGCTGCGCCTGGCCGCCGGAGAGCTGGCGCGGCAGCCTGTCCAGCAGTTCATCCAGCTCAAGAATTTTCGCTGCTTCGTCAACCTGCTTGTCGATTTGATCTTTCGGCATTTTGCTCAGCTTCAGGCCGAACGCCAGGTTCTCGCGCACGGTCATGTGCGGATAGAGCGCATAGTTCTGGAACACCATCGCAATGCCGCGCTCTTTCGGCGCGAGGTTGTTCACCACTTTCTCACCAATGCGCACTTCGCCACCGCTGATGGTTTCCAGCCCGGCCAGCATGCGCAGGGTGGTGGATTTGGCACAGCCCGATGGGCCAACGATCACCATAAATTCGCCTTCAGCAATTTTAAGGTCGATACCATGTACCGCTTTGAAGCCGTTGGAGTACACTTTTTCCAGTTTGTTGAAAATCACTTCAGCCATGATATATCCCTCTTAACCTTTAATTCCGCTGCTGGTCACGCCCTGTACGAAGTAGCGTTGAGCCAGGAAGAACACAATGATGGACGGCAGAATGGAGATGCTCGCCATTGCCAGAATTTCGTTCCACGGCGCACCTTCGGTGACGTCAATGGACATTTTCAGTGCCAGTGCAATCGGGTACTTATCGACGCTGTAGACGTAGATCAGCGGGCCGATAAAGTCGTTCATGGACCACATGAACTGAAACAGTGCGACAGAGATAATGGCCGGTTTCAGAATCGGCACCACCACGTACCACAACACCTGAATCGAGTTACAGCCGTCAATTTGCGCCGCTTCTTCCATGTCACGCGGCACGCCGCGCAGGAACTGAATCAGCATGAAGACGAAGAACCCCTGCGTGGCGAAGGCCAGCGGCAGATACAGCGGCATGTAGCTGTTCAGCATGCCCATTTCACGGAACATCAGGTACTGAGGAATCAGCAGTACGGTGCTCGGCAGCAGCATGGTGGTGATGAGCGTGGCGAACCAGAATTTCTTCCACGGAATGTCGAAGCGGGCAAAGCCGTAGGCGACGATGGTGGAAGAGATAATGGTCAGAATCACCTTCGGAATCACATACTTGAAGGTATTCAGCATATAATGGCCGAAGTTGTATTCGGTACCGGTTTTCCAGCCGTTGATAAACCCTTCCCAGGTGGCATGAGCAGGCCACAGGCCGAGCGTGGTGAAGATCTCGTGGTTCGGCTTGAACGACGCCGAGAACATCCACGCCAGCGGGTAAAGCATCAGCAGGCCAACGAACAGCAGGATGGTATAGCGAACCCATGCGTTGATTTTTTCGCGTCTCAGGGTGCGGGCAACCTCACGTTCAGCAATGCTTCTTGCTTCGTCGATTTGTTGAATATCAGCCATTTTTGCCTCCCTTATCGGCGGAGTAGAACACCCAGTATTTTGAAGACTTAAAGGCGATGGCGGCGAAGACCGCGACGACCAGGAACAGAACCCACGCCAGCGCTGCGCCATACCCCATATCGAAGTATTTAAACGCCGTGTCGTAGATATAGAGCGAGAACAGATAAGTGGAGTAAGTTGGGCCGCCGCCGGTAATCACGTACGGGCCGGTAAACTCCTGGAACGCCTGAGTGGTTTGCATGATGAAGTTGAAGAAGATAACCGGCGTAATCAGCGGCACCGTCACTTTCATAAACATCTGCCATTTGGAGGCGCCATCGATCATCGCGGCTTCGTACTGCGATTGTGGAACGTTTTGCAGTGCAGCCAGGAAGATAACCATCGCGGAACCGAACTGCCAGACGCGCAGCAGAGTGACAGACATCAGCGCCAGAGACGGCTCGCCCAGCCAGTTAATGGCGTCGAAACCGAACACGCCGAGGAAGCTGTTCAGCAGGCCGTCGATGGCAAACAGTGCGCGCCACAATACGGCGATGGCCACGGAGCTACCGAGAATTGACGGAATATAATAGGCGGTACGGAAGAACCCAATCCCGCGTAATTTAAAGTTAAGAACAAACGCAATGCCCAGGGCAAATGCGAGTTTCAGCGGAATGGTTAAAAATACATACGCGAACGTTACGCCCATTGATTTCCAGAAGAGCGTATCTTCGGTAAACATATAGCGATAGTTCTCAATGCCGTTAAATACCGGCGGACTCATCAAGTCGTACTCAGTAAAACTGAGAAAGAAAGATGACACAAACGGGAAGGCCGTAAAGATTATCAACCCAATGATATAGGGCGAAATCCAGGCCAAACCCAGCATTCTGTTTTCATTCATAGATACCTACCTGGCAAACAAGTTTGTAAAACGGATTGAGGTTCGGTCATCGCTCCACACGAGGGGCACGGGGCGCGGAATTCACGGTGTTAGCTTGGTGTCGGTCATACGATCCTTCCCTGTAAATAAATGTTGTATAAGGCTTTTTAACTTTTCATTCCATTGGTGGTGTTTTGCTGTTTCAACTCTGATGTTTTGTAATGCGTGATTAGTAAAACACCGTTTTAATTTTATTTTATTGCTATTTGTTTCCGCGTCATGCGTTTAATGATGGAAATGTGATCGAAGTCGAAACGATGTTTCAATTAAGTGAGATGGGTAGTGTTTCTGCGTGGGTGGTATGGAAGTAGATAAGTGAAATTATCCCCTAACCCCCTGAAATTAGTGATTCCATTAATGGTTATCAGGCTAATGCTTGACTATATGAAGTAAAAAAAAAGGCCCCCATGAAATGAGGGCCCTGGGCGGGGTGAGGATATTAGTCTTTGAGAAAATCCTGGCGCATCGGAGTAAAGGTATCGAGCAGCGTACCGGCCTGCAGACAAACACATCCGTGCATGATTTCCGGTTTTTTATAGAGCGTATCCCCCGCACGCACGACGTGTTTTTCGTCGCCGATGGTGAATTCAAATTCCCCGGAAAGCACGTAGGTCAACTGCTCATGCGGATGGTTATGCAGCGGGCCTATGGCTCCCTGCTCAAAGTTCACCTCTACCGCCATCATTTTGCCATCATGGGCGAGGATACGACGGGTGACGCCGTTACCCAGATCTTCAAGGGTGGTCTCTTTATGAAAAATAAACATCAGGCCGTCCTGTAGTAAGTTGAAACAATGTTTCATTTAACTTATCGCAGAATGCGTGAAAAAGAAATCGGCTGCTGGAGAAGTGGAAAGTTGATCACAAGTTTGGTTCACTGGACGGTACGTGAAAAACCGAGGGATGAAAATGAAAACGATTGGGCTGTTAGGTGGCATGAGCTGGGAATCAACCATTCCCTACTATCGACTCATTAATGAAGGTGTGAAGCAGCGTCTGGGCGGGCTACATTCGGCACAAATTCTGCTGCATAGCGTTGATTTTCACGAGATAGAAGCCTGTCAGTCGAATGGTGACTGGCCGCGTGCGGGTGAGATTCTGGCGCAGGCGGCGAAAGGGCTGGAGCAGGCTGGCGCGGAAGGTATCGTGCTGTGTACCAATACCATGCACAAAGTCGCAGAACAAATTGAGAACACCGTTACTGTGCCATTCCTGCACATTGCCGATGCGACCGGACGTGCGATTCAAAAAGCGGGGCTGAACAACGTTGCGCTGCTCGGTACGCGCTACACAATGGAACAGGATTTCTATCGCGGCCGTCTGCAACAGGAATTTGCCATCAGTACGCCGATCCCGGACAGCGACGACCGCGCGCGTATCAACCAGATAATCTTTGATGAGTTGTGCCTTGGCACCTTCAGCGAGGCGTCACGTGACTATTACCTCGAGGTGATTTCCGCACTGAAAGCGCAGGGTGCGCAGGGCGTGATTTTCGGTTGTACCGAAATTGGCCTACTGGTGCCTGCGGAGCTCAGCCCGCTGCCGGTATTCGACACAGCGGCGATCCACGCAGCGGACGCGGTGGATTTTATGCTCTCCTGAGCCTTAATGCCCGGTGGCGCTTCGCTTACCGGGCCTACAATATTGCCGCCATCTTGAAGCTCTCACGGCGCGAGAACGTTATTCAACGTATCGGTAATCGTGCCCAGGTTTGCCTGTATGTGTTGCGTAAATGCCTCAACCAGCGCCGAACCGGGCCGGTGGAGCGGGCGAATCAGGCTCACGGTAAAAGGCACATCTTTACTGAAACGGCGGATCACTACACCGCTGTTAACGTAATCCAGGGCGGTGAACGGGTTAACCACTGAAATTCCCGCGCCTGCCCGCACCAGCGCGCAAATCGACGCCGCGCTATGGGTTTCTACCACCATTCTCCGTTTCACCTGATGCTCGTTGAATAACGTATCCAGCAGTTGGCGATAGCTGTCGGTGCGCGACAGGCTGATATAGTTCTCGCCCTGAAAATCTTCCGGCGTCAGTACGCTTTTTGCGGTCAGTGGGTGATCCTGCGGCAGAACACAGACTTCGTTGAGCGTAAGCAGCGGCGTGCGCTCAGTCCCTGCGGGCGTGTGCAGTGTTTCCGTTAGCCCCAAATCGTGGCGCTGGGCAGAGAGCCACTCTTCAAGAAGCGGCGACTCCTGCGGCACGATTTGCAGGCTGACATCCGGGTAGCGCGCCAGAAAAGGTTGAATCAGCAACGGTAAAAAGGATTGTGAAAAGACGGGTAAGCATACAATCGACAGTTCGCCCTGACGAAACTCGCGCAGGCTTTCCGCCGCGCTGACGATGCGATCGAGCCCATACCAGGAGCGTTGCACCTCTTCAAACAGTCTTAGCCCCTGCACGGTAGGATGTAGGCGGCCACGGCTGCGTTCAAACAGCTTCAAACCGAGCACTTTTTCAAAGCGCGCCAGTTCGCGGCTGACCGTGGGCTGCGATGTGTGCAGCAGGTGCGCGGCTTCCGTCAGGTTACCGGCGGTCATTACCGCATGGAAGATTTCAATATGACGCAGGTTGACGGCGGGCATGAGAGACTCCTGGTTTGTGCGTTTTTTCCCCTCACCCCGACCCTCTCCCTGAGGGAGAAGGAGGAAAACCGTATCGGTCTGTTCCCTCTCCCTGAAGGAGAGGGGGGAAACCCGTGTCGGTCTGTCCCCTCTCCCTGAGGGAGAGGGAGGAAACCCGTGTCGGTCTGTTCCCTCTCCCTCAGGGAGAGGGTTAGGGTGAGGGTTGTATATCATTTTTGCATAGACTCACCATAAAACGATATTTTTTATTCCCTTCAGCCTGTGGCGTAATCGGTAAAAAGCAATATTTGACACCGGAGCCATCTATGCCACGCCCCCTTAACAGTACCGACACCGATCTGACTGCAGAAAACCTGCTGCGCCTGCCCGCTGAATTTGGCTGCCCGGTCTGGGTGTATGACGCGCAAATTATTCGCCAGCAGATTGCCAAACTGAGCCAGTTTGACGTCGTGCGTTTTGCCCAGAAAGCATGTTCGAACATCCATATTCTGCGTCTGATGCGCGAGCAGGGCGTCAAGGTGGATTCGGTGTCATTGGGTGAGATTGAGCGCGCGCTGGTGGCGGGCTATCAGCCGGGCGCGGATTCTGATGATATCGTTTTTACCGCCGACACTATCGACGACGCGACGCTTTCGCGCGTTCAGGAATTGCAAATCCCGGTTAACGCCGGATCTGTCGATATGCTGGCGCAGCTGGGTGAGGTGTCCCCAGGCCATCGCGTGTGGCTGCGCGTGAATCCCGGCTTTGGTCACGGTCACAGCCAGAAAACCAACACTGGCGGCGAAAACAGCAAACACGGTATCTGGTACAGCGATCTTCCGGCTGCGCTGGACGTGATTCAGCGTTATCAACTGAAGCTGGTTGGGATTCACATGCACATCGGTTCCGGCGTAGATTATGCGCATCTGGAGCAGGTTTGCGGCGCAATGGTACGTCAGGTCGTTGAATTTGGCCAGGATCTGGAAGCGATCTCTGCCGGTGGCGGATTATCGATTCCGTATCGTGAAGGTGAAGAAGCGATCAACACCGATCACTACTATGGTCTGTGGAACGGTGCGCGTGAGCAGATTGCTAAACATCTGGGTCACCCGGTAAAACTGGAACTCGAACCGGGGCGCTTCCTGGTGGCGGAGTCTGGCGTGCTGGTGGCACAGGTGCGGAGCGTGAAAGAAATGGGAAGCCGCCACTTTGTGCTGATCGACGCCGGGTTTAATGACCTGATGCGTCCGGCAATGTATGGGAGCTATCACCATATTTCCGCGCTCGCCGCCGACGGGCGCGACCTGTCGCAGGCGCCACTGGTTGAAACGGTGGTTGCCGGCCCGCTGTGTGAATCAGGCGATGTCTTTACGCAGCAGGAAGGCGGAAAAGTGGAAACGCGTGCCCTGCCTGCGGTGAAGCCGGGCGATTATCTGGTGCTGCACGATACTGGCGCGTATGGCGCGTCGATGTCATCGAACTACAACAGCCGCCCGCTGCTGCCGGAAGTGCTGTTTGATCATGGTGCAGCGCGTTTGATTCGCCGCCGCCAGACGATTCAGGAACTGCTGTCGCTGGAACTGGCGTAATAGGGCCCCGTCGTCACCGTATCACGCAGCACCAGCGTGCCGGTAAACGGGGGGATCGTTTCAATCGGCTCGCCGTTGGCGAGCTTAATGGCCTGATCGATAGCGGTCACAATCATGTTATCGATCGGCAGATACACCGTCGACAGGCCAGGCTCCAGCCATTTCGCGCTTGGTGCGTCATCGAAGCCAAACAGCGAAATATCCTGCGGAATACGCAGCCCCGCCTGATGCAGCGCTTTTGACGCGCCCAGCGCCATATCATCGTTACAGGCGAATAGCGCGCTGAACGGCACTTTTTCGCTAATCAGTTCATTGCACTTCTCAAATCCGCAGGTCATGCCTGCATCGCCATATTTGATCTTCGCCGGATCCCACGCAATGCCATGTTTTTCGAGCGCATTTTTATACCCTTCCAAACGCGCTTTCCCCGTTGGCGTGTGAATAGGAACCGTGAGGCAGGCGATATCGCGATGGCCCTGGGAAATCAGATATTCTACCGCCTGAAACGCAGCATCCTGCTGTTCGAAGAAGACGCAGCGCTCTCGCGCCTGGCTGACGTCGCGGTTGATCACCACCAACGGCATAGGGATGGAATCGATGAGCGACATGATGGTTTCTTCGCTCATAAAACGGGTATAGAGCACAATCGCATCGCACTGGCGATCGGCCAGCATCTGTACTGCCTGCTTCTCTCGCTCCGGCTCGTCGTGCCCATCGGCGACAATCAACTGCTTGCCCCAGACTTCCGTCTGGCGCGACGCCTGCTGTAGCAAGCGGCCAAAATAGAAACCGTCAAAGGTTGAGACAATCAGCCCAATGCTATTGCTGGTGCGGTTTGCCAGTGAGCGCGCCAGAAAATTTGGCCGGTAGCCCAACTCTTCCATTGCTTTGAACACCTGCTGACGGGTGCTCTCTTTTACCTGACCTGTGCCGTTCAAAACGCGGGAAACCGTTGCTTTCGAAACGCCTGCGCGAATTGAGACATCCAGCATTGTTGTCATTGTCTGTTCCTGATGCCACGTGATTTCCGCAGTTTATCACAGACATTCAGGGGGATATGCGTTGAGAACGCGGCAAATAACTATCGGGATCACGGTTTTGAAGGGAAGTGCTGGAACCGCGGCATCTGGGATCACAGGTAGAGCCTTCTTACTCTTTGCGCGCCTCTTCCCTCATCAGGCGTTGGCAGTCTCCAACATCCCGAACGTAGTAATACCTGAAGCCTTCTGGTTCGCATGTTTTGTAGGGGGAAAATACTCCCAGCCAGATGGTGACGAGCAGACAAAGGAATTGAGTAAGAATGATTAGCATGATTAAGATTAACGTAATGAAGTTCATGGTGAAGTCTATTTTTTTTGGGATCTTTCCTTTGTTGAAGAAAGCAAATACTACAGTTACCATGGCAAAGAAAAAAATTGGAATGCCTAGAGGAAGAACTATCTCATAGCTGTTGAAGTAAATAACTTCTCCATAGTGAAAGAGAGAGGTAAACTGATACATGGCCATATCTTCTGTTGTCGATTTTATGAACCATATCGCAAATACAATTACAAAAACTCCAGAAAATGGGGTTTTTATTTTATCCCAGAATATTAAAATGATATTTTTTATTTTATTATTTATTTCTTGTGGCACTCTTCAGTTCCTGATTTGCAATTGAGTATGTTGAGTTATTATGTTGAAACATCTGTAGTTATGTTTCTTGAAAACCCATATATTACAGAATCTGAGCTTGTCAGAAGCTGAAGGAACAGGTGTTTGAGATATATTGGCCCCAGATGATGGACTTGTAGGGGAAGCAATTTTCCTACATTCCCTGGTTCAAGAATCTTGTCAGGAAAGTTTTGCACTCTGCTTATTGAATGGGAGAGCGCGTAAACCAATATCTGATCTCTATGGCTAACTTGCGCTTTATTACCTACTGATTGTAATGAAGAACATCTGCTGAAATAAGCCCCTGGGTTTCCCCCTTGAGGGTGAGATAAACAATGTTAGCCATGACGCTGAAGCCTCCTTCACGAAATAATCTATTTATTATTTCCAGAAAGCGTTAAGCGAAATGAGAGGCGATACATAAACAGGGGATTTTAGGAAAAGTGCTCGGGATGGTGGGGAAATAACAATAAAATAAGACGGGGGCGTGCGGCGCTCCCCGTCTGAAACACTATGCTTTATCACTTTCCGCAGGCACCGATACCGAATGACGGCGCACAAGCGTTGGGCTAAAGAGGTGCGTTACCTCAGGAACCGGACGTTTTTCCGCCAGCGCCAGCGCCAGTTCTGCCGCCTGCGTCGCCATGGTGACAATAGGGTAACGAATGGTGGTCAGGCGAGGGCGCACGTAGCGTGAGACCAGAACATCATCGAAGCCAATCAGAGAGATCTCCTGCGGTACATCGATGCCGTTATCATTGAGCACGCCCATTGCCCCTGCGGCCATCGAATCGTTATAGCAGGCCACGGCGGTGAACTGTTTTCCGCGCCCCAGCAACTCAGTCATTGCCTGTTCGCCACCGCTTTCATCGGGTTCAGCGAAGGTCACCAGCCGATCATTACACGGCAGCCCGTTCTCTTTTAGCGCGTCGTAATAGCCCTGCAAGCGGTCTTCCGCATCGGAAATCGCGTGGTTCGAGCAGATGTAGCCAATCTTTGTATGTCCCTGTTGAATCAAATGACGTGTTGCGAGCCACGCGCCATAGCGGTCATCCAGCGCCACGCAGCGTTTTTCAAAACCGGGCAAAATGCGGTTAATCAGCACCATGCCGGGCATCTGCTTCATCAACCCGGTCAGTTCCGCATCGGGGATCATCTTGGCGTGCACCACCAGCGCCGCACAGCGGTGACGAATCAATTGCTCAATGGCCTGGCGTTCTTTTAATTCGTTGTGATAGCCGTTGCCGATCAGCAAAAAGTTACCGGTGTGGTATGCCACCTGCTCAACGGCTTTGACCATGGCACCAAAGAAGGGGTCGGACACATCGCCTACCACCAGCCCCACGGTTTCCGTTGACTGCTGCGCCAGCGCACGGGCGTTGGCGTTCGGGTGGTAATTGAGCGTTTCCATAGCCGACGATACCGACTGACGAGAAGCATCGCTGGCTTTCGGGGAATTGTTGATTACGCGGGAGACGGTGGCGACAGAGACGCCAGCCAGTCGAGCCACATCTTTGATAGTCGCCATACACTGCCTTTTTGATGGGTAAACGGTTACACCACTGTAGTGTTACGGAAATTTATCACAGGTTCAAGGCCGGGAGAGGGTTGATAGAAATATCTTTGATATTGACCCAATGGCACAAAAAGGCGGTAAGTGATTCTAAAAAAACGAATCCAAACTTTTGCTTACACTTTGCGAAGGGCTGTTGCGGTTCTGTGCTGGAGAAAGCAGCAACGGGATTGCTACTCTGATTATCCCAGAGGTATTGATAGGTGAAGTCATCCATAAGGTTGACTGACTTGAATTACACCAACCTGCGCAGATGCGCAGGTTTTTTTTTGTCAAGAAACTGGGGTTTGCTGCTTTTCCGCTGTTTTCTCATGTACCCTGCTTACAGAGAAAACTTTGGCAAAAGGAGTTGGTATGGTTATTGGTTTTTTTCGGCAGCTTTTTAAAGTTCTGTTTCGGGTCAGGGTGACCGGCGACACAGCGGCTTTATCGCAATCTAAGGTGCTGATTACCCCGAACCATGTCTCATTCATTGACGGCATCCTGTTGGCGCTGTTCCTGCCAGTGCGCCCGGTTTTTGCTGTTTACTCTTCTATTTCGCAAAAATGGTTTATGCGCTGGCTTGCGCCGCTAATCGATTTTGTGCCGCTAGACCCGACTAAACCCATGTCCATCAAACACCTGGTGCGCCTGATTGAACAGGGCCGTCCGGTGGTGATTTTTCCTGAAGGGCGTATTTCGGTTTCTGGTTCGCTGATGAAAATCTATGACGGTGCGGCCTTTGTGGCGGCGAAGTCAGGCGCGACGATTATCCCGGTACGAATTGAAGGGGCCGAGCTGACCTACTTCAGCCGTCTGAAAGGGCTGGTGAAACAGCGCCTCTTCCCGCAAATTCGGCTGCATCTGTTGCCGCCGACCCGTATCGATATGCCGGATGCGCCGCGCGCGCGCGATCGCCGTAAAATGGCGGGCGAAATGCTGCATCAAATTATGATGGAAGCGCGAATGGCGGTGCGCCCGCGTGAAACCCTCTTTGAATCGTTGATTAGCGCCCAGTATCGTTACGGCGCGAAAAAGCCGTGCGTGGAAGACATTAACTTCCAGCCAGACAGCTACCACAAACTGATGACCAAAACGCTGTTTGTGGCGCGTATCCTCGACAAATATACTCAGAAAGGTGAACGCATCGGCCTGATGCTGCCGAACGCGGGGATCAGCGCGGCGGTCATTTTTGGAGCGATTGCGCGCGGACGTATTCCGGCGATGATGAACTACACAGCCGGCGTGAAGGGGCTTTCCAGCGCCATTACCGCGGCGGAACTGAAGACGATTTTTACCTCGCGCACCTTCCTTGATAAAGGCAAGCTTTGGCACCTGACGGAACAACTGACTCAGGTTCGTTGGGTATTCCTTGAAGATTTAAAAGGCGATGTCACGACCCAGGACAAACTGTGGATTTTCTCGCGCCTGCTGATGCCACGTCTGGCGCAGGTTGAACAAAAACCGGAAGATCCGGCGATTATCCTCTTTACCTCCGGTTCTGAAGGCAACCCCAAAGGGGTGGTACACAGCCATAAAAGCATTCTGGCGAACGTCGAGCAGATTAAAACCATCGCCGACTTTACCGCGAACGATCGCTTTATGTCCGCGCTACCGCTGTTCCACTCCTTCGGTCTGACGGTAGGGCTGTTTACGCCGTTGCTGACCGGCGCGCAGGTGTTCCTCTATCCGAGCCCGCTGCATTATCGCATCGTGCCGGAGCTGGTTTATGACCGTAACTGTACCGTACTGTTTGGCACCTCCACCTTCCTTGGTCACTATGCGCGATTCGCGAATCCGTATGATTTTTATCGTCTGCGCTACGTGGTGGCGGGGGCGGAAAAACTCCAGCAAAGCACCAAAGAACTGTGGCAGGACAAATTTGGCCTGCGCATTCTGGAAGGCTATGGCGTGACGGAGTGTGCGCCAGTGGTGTCTATCAACGTACCGATGGCGGCGAAGCCAGGGACTGTTGGGCGAATTCTTCCGGGTATGGACGCGCGTTTGCTGGCAATCCCTGGCATTGAGAAAGGCGGACGTTTGCAGTTAAAAGGCCCGAATATCATGACTGGCTACCTGCGCGTTGAGAATCCTGGCGTGCTGGAAAAACCGAGCGCCGAGAACCAACACGGCGAGCGGGAAGAGGGCTGGTACGACACGGGCGATATCGTCACTTTTGACGAACAGGGTTTTGTACAAATTCAGGGCCGCGCCAAGCGCTTCGCAAAAATTGCCGGGGAAATGGTGTCGCTGGAAATGGTTGAGCAGGTGGCGCTGGCGGTATCGCCTGAGAAAATGCACGCGACCGCCGTGAAAACGGATGCCAGCAAAGGGGAGGCGCTGGTGCTGTTTACCACCGATAATGAGCTGACCCGTGACAAACTGTTGCAGTATGCGCGGGGACATGGCGTACCGGAGCTGGCAGTGCCGCGTGATATTCGCTGGCTAAAACAACTGCCGCTTCTGGGCAGCGGCAAGCCGGACTTCGTGACGCTCAAAGGCATGGTTGAAGAGGCAGAACAGCACAATGAGTGAGTCAGTACACACTAACACCTCTATCTGGTCGAAGGGCATGATGGCGGTCATTGCCGCCCAGTTTCTCTCCGCATTCGGTGATAACGCGCTGCTGTTTGCCACGCTGGCGTTGATGAAACAGCAGTTTTACCCCGACTGGAGTCAACCCGTTTTACAGATGGTGTTTGTGGGTGCTTACATCCTTTTTGCGCCGTTCGTTGGACAGATAGCAGACAGCTTTGCCAAAGGGCGCGTCATGATGATGACTAACGGCCTGAAGCTGATTGGTGCGGCGAGCATTTGCGTCGGTGTAAACCCGTTCATTGGCTATCTGCTGGTGGGCATTGGGGCGGCGGGTTACTCACCGGCCAAGTATGGCATTCTGGGCGAGCTGACAACCGGCGATAAGCTGGTGAAAGCCAACGGGTTGATGGAAGCATCGACCATTGCCGCCATACTGCTGGGCTCGGTGGCGGGTGGCGTACTCGCCGACTGGCACGTGATTGCGGCGCTGGTGGCCTGTGCTATCGCTTACGGCGGCGCGGTGGTGGCGAACCTGTTTATTCCGAAGCTGGCGGCGGCGCGCCCGGGGCAGTCCTGGCGTTTTCGCCCGATGACCAACAGTTTCTTCAGCGCCTGCAAAACCCTGTGGCACAACGGCGAAGCGCGTTTCTCGCTGTTGGGTACCAGTCTGTTCTGGGGCGCAGGCGTAACGCTGCGTTTCCTGCTGGTGCTGTGGGTGCCGGTGGCGCTTGGCATTGCCGATAACGCTACGCCAACCTATCTCAATGCGATGGTTGCGGTGGGCATTGTGGTTGGCGCAGGCGCGGCGGCCAAACTGGTAACGTTGAAAACGGTCGCCCGTTGCATGCCCGCAGGGGTGTTGATTGGTGTGGTCGTGGCGATTTTCGCGCTACAACATGCGATTCTGCCAGCCTATGCGCTGTTGTTTGTTATCGGGATTTGTGGCGGTTTCTTTGTCGTGCCGCTTAACGCACTGCTCCAGGATATTGGTAAACACTCGGTGGGTGCAGGCAACGCTATCGCCGTGCAGAACCTTGGCGAAAACAGCGCCATGTTGATAATGCTGGGGATTTACTCGCTGGCGGTAATGGTGGGGATCCCGGTTATTGGCGTAGGTATCGGCTTTGGCGTGCTGTTTGCGCTGGCGATTATCGGCCTGTGGCTGTGGGGGCATCGGCGTTAAGCGTGCGTTATAAGCGAGAGGATTTCCTCCTCTCGCCTTTTTCCTTACGGTGCCGGGTAGGTATAAACCTGATGCACCGCTTCAATCTCTGCCAGCACCTCTTCGCTCAGTTCAAGGTGATAGCTCTCGACGTTAGTTTTCAGCTGTTCAAGCGTGGTTGCGCCCAGCAGGGTGCTGGCGACAAACGGTTGACGACGCACAAAGGCCAGCGCCATTTGCGCCGGGTCGAGCCCGTGACGTTTGGCGATATCAACATACGCGGCTACCGCTTTCTGCGCCTGCTCACCGCTGTAGCGGGTGAAGCGGCTGAACAGCGTATTGCGCGCGCCAGCAGGTTTCGCACCGTTAAGGTATTTGCCGGTTAACGTGCCGAATGCCAGGCAGGAGTAGGCCAGCAGTTCAACGCCTTCAAACTGACTCACCTCGGCCAGACCCACTTCATAGCTGCGGTTAAGCAGGCTGTACGGGTTCTGGATGGTGACGATGCGCGGCAGGTCGTGTTTATCCGCCAGATGCAGATAGCGCATCACGCCGAAGGCCGTTTCGTTCGAGACGCCAATGTAGCGAATTTTCCCGGCGCGCTGGAATTCGGTCAGCGCTTCCAGCGTATCGAGTAATGAAACTACCGGTGCGGAATCGGCCCAGGTGTAGCCCAGTTTGCCAAAGCAGTTGGTTGGGCGCTGCGGCCAGTGTACCTGGTATAAATCGAGGTAATCCGTTTGCAGGCGGGTCAGGCTGTCATGCAGGGCTTCGCGAATGTTTTTGCGGTCAAGCGCCTGGTTTGGGCGGATGCCGCTGTCGTTATTGCGCGAAGGGCCACTGACTTTTGAGGCCAGGATGAGTTTTTCGCGGTTACCGCGTTTGGCAATCCAGTTACCGACGTAGGTCTCGGTCAAACCCTGAGTCTCCGGGCGCGGTGGCACCGGATACATTTCGGCGACGTCAATCAAGTTGATACCCTGACTGACGGCGTAATCGAGCTGTGCGTGGGCGTCGGCTTCACTATTTTGTTCACCAAACGTCATAGTGCCCAGCCCAAGAGTGCTTATCTCCAGCGAGCTGTGGGGAATACGGTGGTAGTGCATAGCCAGCTTCCTTTTTCTTAACAACGTCAGGAATGTCCCGACAAAGGAATATAAAAATGGCAGAGGGAGAGAGAAAGTGGAAGCAAAAAGATCAAAAAAGGCCAGCAGGCGGCTGACCTCATTTTCTTAACGTTTAATGATTTGCGAAACGTCGTCGCGATTGATCTGCATTCTGTTACCCTGCTGATCTTCGTAGCTGATAAGCCCCGTGTCGTCATCGACTTCCGGTTTTCCGTCCGTCAGGATCATCCTGCCATCCTTGGTTGCCATCACATAATCACTGCTGCAACCCGACACAGCAAAAGCCAAACCCACTGCGGAAATCAACACCGCCCATTTTTTCATCCTTAATCCCCTTTTATGGCCGCACGTTTATCATTGTAGTAATAACTCAATATTTTGAGAGCATAAAGCAGTAAAGTCTTAAAAAAATAAGATTCAGCCCTCAAAAGAGGGCTGAAGAGGGGAGATTAGAGCGGATTTTTTTTGTTGCGGATGAGGTTCAGGCTCTCGACGCCAATGGAGAAGAACATCGCGAAGTAGATGTAACCTTTCGGTACGTGAATATCGAAACTTTCCAGGATCAGGGTGAAGCCCACCAGAATCAGGAACGACAGCGCCAGCATTTTGACCGACGGGTGGCGGTCAACAAACTCGCCGATCGGGCGAGCGGCGAACATCATCACACCGACGGCAATCACCACGGCGGCCATCATAATGAACAGGTGATCGGACAGACCTACCGCCGTAATGACCGAATCGAGGCTGAAAATAATATCCAGCAGCATAATCTGCACGATGGCGCCCATAAAGGAGTGAACGTTGGTTTTCAGCCCCTCTTCGTCGCCTTCGATCGATTCATGGATCTCTTTACTGGCTTTCCAGATGAGGAATAGCCCGCCGACGAGTAAGATGAGATCGCGCAGCGAGATTTCCTGTCCCAGCACTGAGAACAGCGGGTTAGTCAGCTTAACCACCCAGGCGATGGAGGCCAGCAGCCCCAGACGCATAATCATCGCGCCCAGTAGCCCTAAGCGACGGGCGTGGGCACGTTGTGCGGTGGGAAGTTTCGCGACAACCAAAGAGAGGAAAATAATATTGTCGATCCCAAGGACGATCTCCAGAAGCGTCAGGGTGCCAAGCGCCAGCCAGGCGTTGGGATCGGTTATCCATGCAAATAACATCTATAAAGTCCTGCCAAAACGAAAGCGTCAATTATAAGCTTGAGCGGCGGCGGGGTAAAAATATTAATACGTTTGTAGCATGAAGTGACGGGCCAGCAGGGCGGAGGTGAAATTTTTCTTCAGGTAAAAACCGCGTGGCAGCGTCAGGATAGGTTCGCCGTGCGCGCCAATGGCTTCCGTTAGCGCTTTGCTGTTGGCGGCTTTAGGGCGCAGTTGCAGCACTTCGCCGTGGCGAGCGGTAATTTTCTCGACCTGACCCAGCACGATGAGGTCCATCAGTTCCTCCCAGTCCATCTGCAACTGCCTCTCTTCTTCAGCGCTCGGCGTCCACAGCAGCGGCGATCCTACCCGGCGTTCGGCCAGTGGAATCGCGCGCTCGCCTTCAACCGGGATCCACAAAACGCATTTCAGTTTATGGCGTACGTGGCTGCTCTCCCATGTCACCCCGGTGTTGCCGGTGAGCGGTGCAACGCAGACAAATGTGGTTTCCAGCGGACGGCCCAGGCTATCAATCGGAATCGTTTTAAGTTCGACGCCCAGCGCGGCGAAATCCTGCTCGGGTTTACTGCCCGCGCTGGCCCCCAGCCATAGCTCCAGAAGAATGCCAATCCAGCCTTTATCACGTTTCAAATCTTTCGGAATGGGAAGCCCCGCGATGGCCGCCAGCTCCCCTAAGGAATACCCGGCGAGACGTTGCGCTTGTGTTAACAACTCAGCCTGAGTTTGTGGGGAAGAGGTCAAAGGAATCAGGGCAGACATGGGATGAACCTTTTGGTCAAAAAATGAACGAGAGTTTTGCACGCTGTGGATAGAGTTTAACTTTTTCTGAGTAAATATACCAATGTAATGATTAATATGGATTTTTTCTGGTTTTTGGCTCATGAAAAAGTTGTAAAAAAAAGGTTTTCCAATTCTGGTCACTGGCAATGAACAGGATCTTACACCATGTTATCCACAGAAAATTGGGATAACTGGGGAAAAGCGCCACTACTGTTTCAATTTACAGCCTTGACGTGCGACGAAAATCGAATTTTCGCACAAAAGATGCCTAAGATATTGGCACAAGCTGTGGATAAAATCGTCGTTGTTCGATCTTTCATCAATCAAAGGATCGGTGATGTGATGATCATCACGTTACGCTGTAATGACTGATAAATGATGATAATAACTTTATGAAAAATAGCGTTTTCCTGAGATGCTCTCATCTCTGATGATTAGGACTACTCCGGGTTTTCCCGGGTTAATTCCATACTTCTTCACAACTCTATCCACAGAAAAAGTGAATAAAATCGCCTTTACGCTCACGCTTCTGTTTATAACTCGGCTCATTACTGTGAGTTATTCAAATGTTATTCGTTATGAGCGGGACGAGAGAGTGGTTTACCGTTTCCGGGGAGTATGAAACAATCATTCACATTGAAGCTTATTTTGAGGTAGTCCGGTGATTGATGACGATGGCTACCGCCCAAACGTTGGTATTGTAATTTGCAACCGTCAGGGCCAGGTCATGTGGGCTCGGCGCTATGGTCAGCACTCCTGGCAATTCCCGCAAGGCGGGATAAACCCAGGTGAAACCGCAGAGCAAGCGATGTATCGGGAACTGTTTGAAGAAGTAGGATTAAGCCGCAAGGATGTGCGGATCCTCGCTTCTACCCGAAACTGGTTGCGTTACAAGTTGCCGAAACGTTTGGTGCGTTGGGACACAAAGCCGGTTTGTATCGGCCAGAAGCAGAAGTGGTTTCTCTTGCAGTTGATTGGCAATGACGCAGATATCAATATGCAAACCAGCAGCACGCCGGAGTTCGATGGCTGGCGCTGGGTGAGTTACTGGTATCCGGTGCGTCAGGTCGTCTCGTTTAAGCGTGATGTATACCGCCGGGTGATGAAAGAGTTCGCCAGTGTTGTGATGGCGCTTGCGGAAAGCAACTCCAGGCCGCAAAGCGCACCAGCTTATCGACGTAAAAGAGGTTAAGTCACGCACATTATGCTCACTCGCTTACGCGAAATAGTCGAGAAGGTTGCCAGTGCGCCGCGTTTAAACGAGGCGCTGGATATTCTGGTTACAGATATCTGTCTGGCGATGGAAACCGAGGTATGCTCGGTTTACCTGGCCGACCACGACCGACGCAGCTATTACCTGATGGCGACGCGCGGCTTAAAAAAACCGCGCGGTCGTACGGTCACGCTCGCCTTTGATGAAGGTATTGTCGGCCTGGTTGGCCGACTGGCCGAACCCATCAACCTGGCCGACGCGCAAAAACACCCCAGTTTTAAATACATTCCTTCCGTCAAAGAAGAGCGTTTCCGCGCCTTCCTTGGCGTGCCGATCATTCAGCGGCGGCAACTGCTTGGCGTGCTGGTGGTTCAGCAGCGCGAGCTGCGTCAGTACGATGAAAGCGAAGAGTCTTTCCTGGTCACCCTCGCCACGCAAATGGCGGCGATACTTTCCCAGTCGCAGCTCACTGCGCTGTTTGGTCAGTATCGCCAGACGCGTATTCGCGCGCTTCCGGCCTCGTCCGGGGTGGCGATAGCCGAAGGCTGGATGGATGCCACGCTGCCGTTGATGGAGCAGATCTACGAGGCCTCGACGCTCGACACCGCGCAAGAGCGTGAACGGCTGACCGGCGCGCTGGAAGAGGCGGCCAATGAATTCCGTCGCTACAGCAAGCGTTATGCCGCCGGGGCGCAAAAAGAAACGGCGGCGATTTTCGACCTCTATTCACACCTGCTTTCCGACGCCAGCCTGCGCCGGGCGCTGTTTGCCGAAGTGGATAAAGGCTCGGTCGCTGAGTGGGCGGTCAAAAAAGTTATCGAGAAATTTGCCGAACAGTTTGCGGCGCTGAGTGACGGCTATCTGAAAGAGCGCGCGGGCGATCTGCGTACGCTGGGCCAGCGTCTGTTGTTCCACCTCGACGATACCATTCAGGGCGCAAATGCCTGGCCGGAACGTTTCGTGCTGGTGGCTGATGAACTCTCGGCCACCACGCTTGCGGAAGTGCCGCAGGACAGACTTGTCGGCGTAGTCGTTCGCGATGGCGCAGCAAACTCGCATGCGGCGATTATGGTGCGTGCACTCGGCATCCCCACCGTTATGGGCGCGGATATTCAACCTTCGGTGCTGCATGGCCGCAACCTGGTGGTGGATGGCTATCGCGGCGAGCTACTGGTGGATCCTGAACCGATCCTGATTCAGGAATATCAACGTCTTATCAGCGAAGAGCATGAACTGAGCCGCATCGCCGAAGATGATGTTGAGCGTCCGGCGCAACTTAAAAGCGGCGAACGGATAAAAGTCATGCTCAACGCGGGCCTCAGCCCGGAGCACGAAGAGAAACAGGGGCGGCGCATTGACGGCATTGGCCTCTATCGCACCGAAATCCCCTTTATGCTGCAAAGCGGCTTCCCATCGGAAGAGGAGCAGGTCGCGCAGTATCAGGGCATGTTGCAGATGTTTAACGATAAACCGGTGACCTTGCGTACGCTTGATGTCGGTGCGGATAAACAACTGCCGTACATGCCCATCAGCGAAGAGAACCCGTGCCTGGGCTGGCGTGGGATCCGCATTACGCTCGATCAGCCGGAGATCTTCCTGATCCAGGTGCGCGCCATGCTGCGCGCCAACGCCGCGACCGGTAACCTCAGCATTTTGCTGCCCATGGTTACCAGCCTTGAAGAGGTTGATGAAGCGCGTCGTCTGATTGACCGTGCAGGGCGTGAAGTGGAAGAGATGATCGGCTACGCGATCCCGAAACCGCGTGTCGGCATCATGCTGGAAGTGCCCTCGATGGTCTTTATGCTGCCGCATCTGGCAAATCGCATCGATTTTATCTCCGTTGGCACCAACGATCTTACCCAGTACATTCTGGCGGTCGATCGTAACAACACGCGAGTGGCGAACATCTACGATAGCCTGCATCCGGCTATGCTGCGCGTGCTGTCGAAGGTGGCGCAGGAAGCGGAGCGCTACGATATCGATCTTCGTCTGTGCGGTGAAATGGCGGGCGACCCGATGTGCGTGACGATATTGGTTGGACTGGGTTTCCGGCATTTGTCGATGAATGGACGATCAGTGGCGCGCGTGAAGTATTTGCTCCGCAACGTTGAGCTTGAGGAGGCGCAAACGCTGGCGCAGCGTAGTCTGGAAGCGCAGCTCACCACAGAAGTGCGCCATCAGGTGGCGGCGTTTATGGAGCGTCGTGGTCTGGGGGGGTTAATTCGCGGCGGACGGTAAACGGGCTGGCGGGAGTCACGTTTTCTCCCGCCTGACGTGAATCGGATTAGTTGAAAATCGCGACAGGTTGGCTGTCGAATGGAATATCCGGCGTAAATTCCAGGAAATTCATCACGGCTGGCGTGATGGCGCTGGCATCGCTACTGCGATTATTCATCGTGGGTAAATCCTGCCATTTTCCTTTCTTAATATAATTGACGATCAGGAAAGTATTAAAGTTTTCTGGTAAGTTGCCATTGGAATAAGAGGTACCATTCGCATTTCCACCGTGATCGGTCATGACGAAAAGTAACCACTCTTCATTTTTAAAATCTTTGCGGCCTTTGAGCGCGGTCAGCACTCTTTTTAATTGATTATCTGAATATTGTATAGCCGCTTTATAAGCTGGTGTATTGAAACCATAACCATGGTTATTACCGACATTTTCAACACCACTCATTTGAATAAAGATAAAATCAGAAGATGTGGTGGGTAAATCAGCGACGACTTTATCGATAATGGCAGCATCATTTCCATCTGTGGTGGTTGCGCGATGGGTAAAGTAGCGGCCAAATGTTTGGTCTAACACCGGCCAGGCGATGTAGCCAGAGCTTTCAATGCCAATTTTATCCATGTACATCATGACAGGCGGGTATTTTTTGGGATTGTAGTTTTTAAATGTGCTGTCTACGGCATGGGGGTTCTCTATATCGTTGTTCACAATGCCATGGTGTTTTGGCTCAACGCCGGTTAACAGGCTCGCCCAGTTCGGCGCGGAAAAGGTATTATGCGTGTTTTTCACATCGGCAACGGAAGTCATATTCCAGTTAATCGACCCGCTTTTCACAAGGCTCGAAAACTGGGGAAAACTGCCATTTTGTATTCCCTGATCGATAGCTGCTGGTAATGTACCATTCAGCCCAATAATCATTACTTTTTTAGTCCCCGACATCGCTGAAAAACTCAATGCACAAAGTGCTACCGCAAGAATGCTTTTTTTCATAGCTAAGACCTTCAAATAAAAACAGAGATAACGCATGATAAAGGAGGAAGAATTATTTTTTTGTGATATTAATGCGGTTTTATTTTTTTGGAACAGGGTATTTTTCTGTTTTCCTATTTGTGAATATTATTAATCAGGTTGGATTAAATATTAATAATATATATTCCTTCACCCCGGCCATGAAAATGCGAGTGTCTGCACTGGTTTGGATTCTCTTACACATCTTTTACATCTTCCTCGCCCCCTCTACTGCACGCCTTGTGCTATCATTCTGCCCTTTGGCGCGCCCGTTTCACGTAGGCGCACATCCATACCGCTGACCACTTTCGGCGGAATAACAAGAACTTGTGGTGACAGATGAATAGTGGGTATCTGCGTTTCCCGGAATTTGACCCGGTAATTTTTTCTATTGGACCGGTCTCGCTGCACTGGTATGGCGTGATGTATCTGGTTGGCTTCGTCTTCGCGATGTGGCTGGCAGGCCGTCGCGCGAATCGTCCTGGCAGCGGTTGGACGAAAAACGAAGTTGAAAATCTGCTGTATGCGGGCTTCCTGGGGGTATTCCTCGGCGGGCGCATTGGTTATGTATTGTTCTATAACTTTGATCTTTTCCTGAATGATCCGCTGTATCTGTTCCGCGTTTGGGATGGCGGCATGTCCTTCCACGGAGGGCTGATTGGTGTGATTATCGTGATGATTGTCTTTGCGAAACGCACCAAACGCACCTTCTTCCAGGTTTCCGACTTTATTGCTCCGCTGATCCCGTTTGGCCTGGGCGCCGGACGTCTGGGTAACTTTATCAACGGCGAACTCTGGGGCCGCGTTGATCCTGGCTTCAAATACACCATGCTCTTCCCGAACTCGCGTGCGGAAGATCTGGCGCTGCTGCCATCGCATCCGGAGTGGCAATCGCTGTTTGATACTTACGGCTCGCTGCCGCGCCATATGTCTCAGCTGTATGAAATGGCGCTGGAAGGCGTAGTGCTGTTCCTGATCCTCAACTGGTTTATTCGCAAACCGCGCCCGGCGGGTTCGGTCTCTGGTTTGTTCCTGATAGGCTACGGCCTGTTCCGCATCATCGTCGAATTCTTCCGCCAGCCGGATCAGCAATTCACCGGTGCGTGGGTGCAGTACATCAGCATGGGGCAGATCCTTTCCATTCCGATGGTGCTTGCGGGTATCATTATGATGGTTTGGGCATTCCGCCGTCCGCAGCAACACGTCTCCTGAGGAATCATGAAACAGTATCTTGAATTGATGCAGAAGGTGCTTGATGAAGGCACCCAGAAAAATGACCGTACCGGCACGGGCACGACCTCTATTTTTGGCCACCAGATGCGCTTTAATCTGCAGGATGGCTTCCCGCTGGTGACGACGAAACGTTGTCATTTACGCTCCATCATCCACGAACTGTTGTGGTTCCTGCAGGGCGACACCAACGTGGCGTATCTGCGTGAAAATAACGTGACCATCTGGGACGAATGGGCCGATGAAAACGGTGATTTAGGCCCGGTTTACGGTAAGCAGTGGCGCGCCTGGCCGACGCCGGATGGCCGCCATATCGACCAGATCACCACGGTAATGAATCAGCTGAAAAACGACCCGGATTCCCGCCGCATTATTGTGTCGGCGTGGAATGTGGGCGAGCTGGATAAGATGGCGCTGGCCCCGTGCCACGCATTTTTCCAGTTCTACGTGGCGGATGGCAAGCTCTCCTGCCAGCTCTATCAGCGCTCCTGCGATGTGTTCCTCGGCCTGCCGTTTAACATCGCCAGTTATGCACTGCTGGTGCATATGATGGCGCAGCAGTGCGATCTGGAAGTGGGCGATTTTGTCTGGACGGGCGGCGACACGCATCTGTACAGCAACCATATGGAGCAGACTGCGCTGCAGCTGACTCGCGAACCACGCGCGTTGCCGAAGCTGGTCATTAAACGTAAGCCGGAATCAATCTTTGATTACCGATTCGAAGATTTCGAGATTGAAGGCTACGACCCGCATCCGGGGATTAAAGCGCCCGTCGCGATTTAATCCCAGTAGATGAAAAACCGGCACCTTCAGCGTGTAATGCCAGTCAGTTAAGCGACTGACTGGCTCTTTTTATGCGCTTTTGGATACTTCCAGGGCC